>JBFHII010000290.1:0-4515 GCA_041596535.1 Breoghania sp.
CCGCTACACCTCATGGCCGGCCGCGTCCGCAACATGCGTATCTATGACGGCCCGAGCGAGGTCCACAGAATGGTCATTGCCCGCAACCTGATGGACACAAGGCCCTAGCCGCCGAAACTCCGCGCCGGCAGGCCAGGCACGTCGACGTGGATCGCAAACAGGCTGCCGGACAAGGGCCGCGCATCCAGCTGCGGGAAACTCAGCCCGTTGCGGGCTGTCGTGATGAACAGCGTCTGCAGGTCTTCCCCGCCCAGCGCGCAGCCGGTCGGCAGAGGCGCAGCAAGGATGATCACCTCGTCGACCTCCCCGTCCGGGGTGAACCGTGCCACCCGCGATGCCCCGTGCAAGCACACCCAGAGCGCGCCCTCGGAATCGACTGCTGAGCCGTAAGGCTGGCCACCGAGATAATGCGTGAATGCAAACGTCCGCCGCCCCGTCACCGCGCCGCTGTACTCGTCGGCGGGTGCCGACGTCCCCACGACGCCGATCCCGCGTTTCGACCTGCTGAAATTCGAGGACTACACCCAGATCTGCGTGCAGTTCTCCCGCGGCTGTCCCTTCACCTGCGAGTTCTGCGACATCATCGAGATCTACGGCCGCGTTCCGCGCGCCAAGACCAATGACCAGATGCTGGCGGAACTGCAGGCGCAGTACGAACTCGGCTACCGCGGCAACGTCGACTTCGTCGACGACAATCTGATCGGCAACAAGAAGGCGGTGAAGGCCTTCCTGCCGCATCTGATCGAATGGCAGAAAGAGCGTCGCTATCCCTTCGCGTTTTCCACCGAGGCCTCGCTCAACCTTGCCGATGATCCGGCGCTGCTGACGATGATGCGCGACGCCGACTTCTTCACCGTGTTCATCGGCATCGAGAGCCCGGATCCCGATGTCCTGGTGGCCACCCGCAAGAAGCAGAACACCCGGCGCGACATCGCGGCCAGCGTGCACAAGGTCTATGAGGCCGGCATCTTCGTGCTTGCGGGCTTTATCGTCGGCTTCGACGAGGAGAAGGGCAGCGTCGCCGATCCCATCAGCGAACTGATCGAGGAAGCGGCCATTCCGGTGTCCATGGCGGGGCTGCTGTTCGCCCTTCCCGAAACCCAGCTCACCCGCCGCCTTGAGGCGGCCGGCCGCCTGCATCCCGGCCACGAGAACTCCGATGGCGACATGGGCGACCAATGCACCTCGGGGTTGAATTTCGATACCCTGCGCCCGCGCGCCGAGATCCTGGCCGACTACCGCGAGATCGTCGACCGGATCTACACGCCCGAGAACTATCTGGGCCGGGTGCGCCGGGTGGTCGACCTGCTCGACATGTCCGGCCCCAATGGCGATCTGCCGCGCGGCCGCATCGTCAAGGACATCTCGGACTTCCTGAAGATCGCCTGGCACCTGACCGTCAAGCGGCCCGAGCACCGGAAGCCGTTCTGGTCGCTGATCTGGTATTGCGTGCGCCGCAACCCGCGCGCCATCAACCCGGCCCTGGTCATGTACGCGCTCTACGTGCACCTCGGTCCGTTCTCGCGCTACGTGGTCGGCGAGATCGACAAGCAGATCGCCGAGGTCCAATCCGGCGCCTGGCAACGCCCCGTTCTCGAAGCCGCGCAGTAATCATCGATCACCAACAGGTCAATTCTTCCCGCCCGGGAAGAAACACTTTTGTGTGCACATTTCTTACCGATCGGGAAGAAGCCCGATTTTGCGGCATAATTTTACCGATCGGGAAGAATTTGCTATTATAAGTTCATTCTTCCCGATCGGTAAGATATACAATCAAAACCCGGCGCACACATGACCAATGCCCTCATCCACACCGCTGCGGACCTGGGCCGCCTGATCCGCCAGGCGCGGCAGGCGCGCGGCTGGACGCAAGCCGAACTCGCCGCTCGCTGCGGCACGGGCGAGCGATTCATCGTCGAGCTCGAAAACGGCAAGCCGACGGCCCAGCTCGGCAAGGCGCTGACGGCCGCCCGCGAGGTCGGGTTGAAGCTCGCCAGCCACCCCTCGGGCCCGGCGGCATCCCGGGAGCCGGATGACGCGCTCGACTTCCTGCCGAGGTTCGACTGACCGCCATGATCACGCTCTACTATGAGGACATGCGGGTGGCGGTGATCGAGACGGGTGAGGAGCCGCTGCTGCGCTACGACCCCTCGTGGACGCGCCGCCCCTCGGCCTTTCCGATCTCCCTCGCCCTGCCATTTTCCGGTGCGCCCTATCCGCCCGAGCGCTTTCTTCCGTGGCTTGCCAACCTGCTGCCCGAAAGTCACCTGGCGGAAATCGGCCAGCAGCTCAAGCTGGCGCCGCAGGACATTCTCGGTCTGCTGGAGGTGATCGGGCGCGACACCGCCGGCGCGCTCTCCGTCGGAATGCCGCGCAAACCGGGCGAGCATGTCGATCCGGTCCCCGATGAGGCCACGCTCGAACGCATCATCGAGGACTTGCCGATAAGGCCGTTTCTCGTCGGCGAGCACGGCGTGTCCATGTCGCTGGCCGGCGTGCAGGACAAGCTGCCCGTCCATGTCGAGAACGGCCGTATCGCCATCCCGGTCGACGGCACGCCATCGACCCATATTCTCAAGCCAGACGCACCCCGGCTGGCCGCCAGCGTGCAGAACGAAGCCTTCTGCATGACGCTCGCGCGCCTGTGCGGACTGGATGCGGCCACCGTCACGACGGGCACAGCCGGCAAACGGTCCTATCTCCTCGTTGAACGCTATGACCGGCTCAAGGCGCGCGGCGAGACCAGGCGCATCCATCAGGAGGATTTCTGCCAGTTGCTGGGGGTGTATCCGTCCCGGAAATACGAGCGCGGCAGTGCGCTCGCCGGCCCCGGACCCGGTCTCAAGGAGATGTTCGCCGCCATCGATGAGTATATTTCACCCGGTGCTCGACTCGCATTTCTTGATGGCGTGATCTTCAACGCACTGATTGCCAACACCGATTCGCACGCGAAAAACTATTCGGTGCTGATCGGCGCCGGCGGCAGCGCGAAGATCGCGCCGCTCTACGATCTCATGTGCACCGCCGTCTACCCCCACGTAGACCGCATGCTGCCGCAACGCATCGGATCGCGGCGCGATCCCGCCGATCTCGTCAAGGCGGACTGGCAAGCCCTTGCCCAAGACGCTGGGCTGAATGCCTCGGCAATGCTCACGCGCGTCGGCGATCTGGCCGAACGCATCGACGCGCACGTGAAGGAGGCGGAGGCTGTCGTCACCGCAATGCCGGCGGGCGGGCATGCGTTGCTGCGAAAGATCCGCTCCAAGGTCCGCAAGCGCGCGCGCCGCATTGCGCGGCAGGCCGTGTGACGCGATCCGCGGACCGGCCGCCTGCGTGTGATGCCCACGACCCGACAATATCCGCCCTTCGTTCGGATCCTGCCGCCAAACTGAACGGTTCGTTCAGGATGCGTTCAGGCAGGGAGGCCTACAACCGGTCGCATCACGAACGGAGTAGCCACAGTGAAGACGCGTAACAGATTGATCGCAGCCCTGATCGCCACCACGGTCGCCCTCGGCTCGGCCGGCGCCCCGGCCTATGCGGCGGGTCCGGACCAGAAGCGGCAGACGCATGAGCAGTCGTCGAGGAAGGCGCCCCAGGCGCAGCGCGCCGAGACGCACAAGCGCTCGAGCGACACGCATTTCAACAGCAAGAACGCCAACAGGAACGCCAGCAAGAAGCACGACACCCGGCGCGCGGCGGAACGGCAGAAGACGCCATCCTGGCGTCATCGTGGCGGCAAGATGCCCGGTCACCGCTCGGCCGCCAAGGTCGACCACCGCAAGCATCGCCTGGGCAAGCCGCCCGCCGGTCACCAGTGGGTGCGCGCGGACGACACCTACGTGCTTGTCGGCATCACCACGGGCATCATTGCCTCGATCATCGCCGCCAACCGCTAAGACGCTCTCTTTCTTAATGGAATCACCCGTATCCGTCCTCTCTCCCTCAAATCGCACAACGATCGGAGAGGGGGCGGATACGGCGAACATCGGTGCCGCGCGCTGGCCGTCCCTCCCAGGGACGCGGTAATCCGTCAGGTGTCCTGCCTGGCAGACTTCTTCTTCGGCCTGAGAACATGCACGTGGGCCGCGTCATACAGCGCGCTGTCGCGGAAATCCTGCGCCGGCGCGAGCGCGCGGCCGACGAAAATCAGCGCCGTGCGGGTGATCTTCGAGGCGCGGATCTTCTTGCGGATATCGGCAAGGGTGCCGTGGATGAAGGACTGGTCGGGCCAGCCGACGCGATAGGCGACGATCACCGGGCAATCCGCGCCGTACAGCGGCGTCAGCTGCTTCTCGATCTCGCCGACGTTGCGCACCGACAGGTGAATCGCCAGCGTGGCGCCCGACTTGCCGAGCGTCGCCAGGTCCTCGCCCTCGGGCATGGACGAGGATTTCATCGCCGTGCGCGTCACGATGATCGTCTGCGCCACTTCCGGGATCGTCAGTTCCAGCTTGAGCGCGGCGGCAGCAGCGGCAAACGCCGGCACCCCTGGCGTCACATCATAGGCAATCC
>JBFHII010000291.1:0-4505 GCA_041596535.1 Breoghania sp.
GACGCTGCCGGCGGTGCTGGTGACCTCGTCGACGACCGTGTTGACGTCCTCGAAGGCGGCGACGGCGGATTCCGAGGCGGCGCGGATCGCGGCGACTTCGGCCTCGATGGCTTCCGTGGCGTGTGCCGATTGCGATGCGAGGGTCTTCACCTCCTGGGCAACGACTGCGAAACCGCGCCCGTGCACGCCGGCACGGGCCGCCTCGATGGTGGCGTTGAGCGCCAGCATGTTGGTCTTGCCCGCGATGTTGCGGATGGCGTCGATCACCTCGGTGATCTTTTCCGAGGCGCTGCCGAGCGTCGCCATCGTCGCAGCCGACTCGCCCGAGCGGCCCTTCGCCCGGTCGGCGATGCCTGTCGCGCGGGCGTTTCGCTCGCCGGCATCGCGCAGGTTATTCGACAATGCGTCGCGAACCGCGACGATCGAGGCCAGCGTGCCGGTGATGCCCGTCTGAGTCTCGCCGGCCTTGTCGGCGGCGCCGAGCACGTTTTTCGATGTCACCTCGACCGCGGTCACTGCTTCGTTCATGGCGCCGGCCGCGGTGCGCAGACTGGCGAGCGCCATGGCCATGGTGTCCTCGAACCCGCGGGCCAGGGCGTCGATCTTCTGCTCGCGGGCCTGGCGGCTCGCCGCACTGGCGCCCGGGGTCGCATCCGTATCAAGGGGGAGATCAAGAGCCTCGGCGACATTGTCCGGCGTGGGGGCCACGGCGGCAGGCGCCTCTTGCTGTGCGGGAGCGGGCAGCGCGAATGCAGTGACGACGGGCGACGGCGTTTCTTCCGCGTCGATCTCCCAGGGCGGGATGTCGGAGACCTCGTCATCGTCATCATCATCGTGGTCGTATGCGGCCGCGGGCTCCCAGCTGTCGGCAGGCTCGGGGTCGGCTTCCAGCGCGGTAAGGCCGGGGAGGGTGCTGACAATCCCGGAATCGTCCGGATCGCGCCCGTCGCCTGTCGTGACCGGCAGGGCTTCCTGCGCGCGGGCCAGGGTCCTGCCAAGGCCGAAGCAGCCCAGCATGCACAGGGCGAGGCCCAGGGTCATTCCGCTGGCGGCGACCGGCAGTGAGGCCGCTGCGGGGATTGTCGGAGACGCCGACGCAAGCGCGATGGTGCGGTCGCGAATCGCGGTCAGATGGTCATCGATCCGGGTCGTCGCCGCCGTCCGCAAGGCCACGGCGCTGCCGTAGGCCTGCAGGGCGTCGCGGTAGGCGCCGATCAGGGTGTCGATCTTCGCGCCGCGTGCCTCGGGCAGGCGGGCGTCGTCCAGGACGCCCTCGAGCGCTGCGAGCTTGTCCTCGTAGGGGGAGAGATCGACGATGCCGGCGGTGATCAGGAACACCGTCTCGATCCGGCGAATGTCCTCGAATGCCTGCGCGACCTTGCCCAGCGCGGCCCTGGCGGATGTGCCCTTGGCCGGCGCCGATAGATCCGCCTGTACCGCGGCGCCTGCGCTCTTCAGCGCGCCGAGCAGACCGTCGTCCGCGCTGCCGCCGATGGTCTGCTGCACCTCCCGGACGGCGTCCAGCTGTGCGTCAAGCTGATCGAGCATGCCGATGAGCGCGGTGCGCTGCGCCTCCAGGGGCGCGAAACGCACGAGCGAGGGAAGGCTTGCCAGGGCCGTGCGTAAAAGGCCTTCGGTCGCGCGCAGTGCCTGTTCGTTTTCGGAGGCGGGATTGTCGAGATAGATCCGGCCCGCTTCGCGCAGGTCGCGTGCGGCGAGGCTGGCATCGTGCAGCCTGAGGGACAGTTCCGCCCCGGCCGCATAGTCCTGCCATGCGGCGGTGGTGCGCACATGGTACCAGGCGAACGTTCCGGCGATCGTCAGAAGGCCGAGCGCAATCAGCACCGCCCGCGCCATGACGCGGGGGCCCGTGTGAGTGCTTCGGGAAACTCGACTGCTGCGATCCGTGGCCCGTGCCATGCGCCATCCTACGATCGGAACCTGAACGCCCACGCGCCGGTGACCTATTGTGTTACGCGTTATGCTTTATGATCCATTAACCTTGACAAATCGTTGCACGGTCCGGCCGCGGCCCGGCAATGGTGCAGAACTGCCCTTCCGGGGGCCGCGTTGAGGCGATCCGCATGCCGCGCCGGGGGTGCGCCGGGGAACGTCTGTGCCCGTTGCGACACAGCGCGCGGGCATTCTCACGCCGGCGCAAAGACGTTTGTTTTGCCGCTTGCCGGTGTTCTCCCACCGGCATACAAGGCGGCCATGTCACTATCCTCACTCGTTATCCGCCTCACCCCATTCCTGTTCGTTTTGCTCTGGTCCACCGGTTTCATCGGCTCCAAGCTCGGTGCGCCCTACAGTGAACCGATGACGTTTCTCGTGCTGCGCTATTTCGCGGTGCTGCTGGTGCTTGGCGGATCCATACTGGTGGTGCGCCCCGCACGCGCCATGTCGATGTCCGACTGCCTGCACGCGATGGTGGTCGGCGTGCTGGTTCACGGCGTCTATCTCGGCGCGGTGTTCTGGGCGATCAACCATGACATGCCGGCGGGCGTCGCCGCCCTGATCGTCGGACTGCAACCGGTCATCACCGCGCTCTTCGCGGGAATTATGCTGGGCGAGCGCGTCACCGCCAAGCACTGGATCGGCATGGCGCTGGGGCTCATCGGCATCACGCTGGTGCTGGGACCGAAGGCGGGTGTGGTGGGTGCT
The DNA here is from genome assembly GCA_041596535.1 of Breoghania sp. GTDB lineage: Bacteria > Pseudomonadota > Alphaproteobacteria > Rhizobiales > Stappiaceae > Breoghania. The sequence continues at coordinate 2,665 of JBFHII010000291.1, forward strand.
GGTATCAATGCCGCCACAGTCGGCGTCTGCGTCTTCGGCGTGCTCGGCATCACGCTGGGCACGATCTACCAGAAGCGCTTTGCGCAGCATATGGACATGCGCGGCGGCGTAACCTTCCAGTATGTAGGCGCCTTCATCGTCACATTGGCGGCGGCACTGGTGATGGAGGATTTCCAGGTGGAATGGACCGGCCAGTTCGTCTTCGCTCTGGGCTGGCTGGTGCTGGTGCTCTCCATCGGCGCGGTCACGCTGTTGATGATGCTGATCCGCGAGGGTGCGGTCTCGAAGGTCGCGACCCTGTTCTATCTGGTGCCGGCCGCCACCGCCGTGGAGAGCTATTTGCTGTTCGGCGAGGAACTGGGCATTGTCCAGCTGATCGGCATGGTCATCGTGATCGGAGCGGTGGCGCTGGCATCGCGGACGACGGCCGCAGCACGGCCCGCGGCCACCACCCCCTGAACCATCTGTCCGTCTACGACGGCGCCTCGCCGGTCGGAATTTCCGTGGTTCCCAATGCGTCGGCCAGCCGCACCTTGGCGGAGCCGGGGGCGAGCGGCTTCTGCTGGCTTTCATGCGGTGCCCAGCCGGACAGCGAGAGGATCTGGAAGGTCGCGCGGACGCGGCCGTCGGGGTCCGCGTGCCGCTCGGCATAGAGTTCGGCGGCGCGCAGGAAAAGGGCGCGGGTCGCAGGGCGGCCGCGTTCGCGCAGCACGCTTGTCGCGCCCATGGCCCGCAGATCCCGCATCAGGTCGAACAGCGTGTCATAGCGCACCGTGAAGCGGTCCTGGTCGGCGACCGGCAGGGCAAAGCCGGCGCGCTGCAGCAGCCCGCCAATTTCACGGGTGTCGGCGAACGGCGCCACGCGCGGGCTGACGCCGCCCGAAATCTCCGCCTCGGCCAGCAGCAATACATCGCGCAATTCGTGCAGCGTCTCGCCGCCGATCAGCGCGCCAAGGAACAATCCGTCGGGTTTCAGCGCCTTGCGGATCTGGATCAGCGCGCCGGGCAGGTCGTTGGCCCATTGCAGCGATAGCGTCGACACCACCAGGTCGAGCGTGCCATCCGCGATCGGCAGGAACTCGTCGTCGGCGACCAGATCCGGACGGCCGCCATCTGGCGTCTCGCCGCGGCTCCGGCGATTGTCGGGCGCGAAGAGATCCGCGCGAATGACGCGATCGACCTTGCCGCTCGATGCCAGCGCGGCACTGATGCGCCCGGTGTGTCCGCCCAGATCCAGCGCCACGGGGAAGCGCCGGCTCAATGTCGCCAGCCGTTCGGTCAGGTCGTCCGCGGCCAGGGCCAGCAGGAAATCCGCGCCCTCGGTGTCGGCCTTCAGCGCGCGGATGCGGCGCAGCGCCAGCAGGTGGCGGTCAAACGGCGCGGTCGCACCCTGTGTGTCATCGGTCATGAGCGTGTGGTTCGCAGGTGATGGGCGGCGGCCTCTTCGGCCGTCGCAACGCTGCCCGGGCGGCGTCCGGCCGGTGCCGTCGGCGCTCCGGATGGTGTAGGCTGGTTATGGCGTGGAACGCGGAAGGCGTCAAAGGCAATGATCGCGGATGATCCGGCAGTGCGGGCTGGTGCGGAGCAATCGGGCGCCGCGCGCGCGCTTGCTCGCGGCGCTCTGGGCGCGGCGCGGGCCGCCGGACATCGGCTTCTGGATCTGGTTCTGCCCCCCGTGTGCTGTGTCTGCGAGCGCCCCCTGGCGGCCGACATCGGGCTGTGCATGCCGTGCTGGTCGCGTCTGACGCTGATCGAGCGGCCTTACTGCGAGCGGCTCGGAACGCCTCTGGCCTATGACATCGGCCCCGGCGCACTCAGTGCCGCCGCCATCGCCGAGCCGC
>JBFHII010000292.1:0-4489 GCA_041596535.1 Breoghania sp.
GGCGACACTCGACGACCCGTGCTTGATCGGCAACATGCCCAGGCCGACCGGATTGCCCGCAATGCACCAGCCGGTTTCCGTTTGCCACCAGTGGTCGATCACCGGCACCTGCAGCGTGGATTCCGCCCATTGCACGGTGTCGGGATCGGCACGCTCGCCGGCGAGAAACAGCGTGCGGAAGCTGCTCATATCGTATTTTTCGAGGCAATCCGCCTCCGGATCCTCCTTTCGGATCGCCCGGAAAGCCGTCGGCGCGGTGAACAGCGCGGAGACATGATGCTCCGAAATCACCCGCCAGAACGTGCCCGCATCCGGGGTACCCACCGGCTTGCCTTCGAACACGATGGTGGTGCAGCCATGCAGCAGCGGCGCATAGACGATGTAGGAGTGCCCCACGACCCAGCCCACATCGGACGCGGCCCAGAACACCTCTCCCGGCTCAATTCCGTAAAGGTTGGTCATGGACCATTTCAGCGCGACCATATGGCCGCCGTTGTCACGCACGACGCCCTTGGGCTGGCCGGTCGTGCCCGAGGTATAGAGAATATACAGCGGATCGGTGGCCGCCACGGGCACGCACGGCACTTCGCGCCCGATGGAGCGCTCGCGGTCCATCGCCGCGCCCATATCGATATCGCGACCATCGATCAGCTCGGCCGCAAGCTGCTCCCGCTGCAGGACAAGGCATGCGTCCGGCTTGTGGCTCGCCTGCTCGATCGCGCTGTCCAGCAGCGGCTTGTAGGCGATCACCCGGCCGGGCTCGATGCCGCAGGACGCGGTGATGATCGCCTTGGGTGTGGCATCGTCGATGCGGGTTGAGAGCTCATGCGCCGCGAAGCCGCCGAAGACCACCGAGTGCACCGCGCCGATGCGCGCACAGGCCAGCATCGCCATCACGGCTTCGGGCACCATCGGCATGTAGAGGATTACCCGATCGCCCTTGGAGACTCCGCTGTCGAGCAGCACGCCGGCCAACGCATTCACCTCGCCGAGCAGTTCCTCGTAGGTGTAGCTCGCCTTGGTGCCGGTCAGCGGACTGTCGTAAATCAACGCCGCCTGACCCGGCCGGCCGCGTTCGACATGCCGGTCGAGGCAATTGTAGCAGGTGTTGCATTCGGCCCCGGCAAACCAGGCGCCGTAGGCACCCTGGTTCTTGTCGAAAACCGTGTCCCAGGACCTGGTCCAGTCGATATCGGCAGCCGCCTTTGCCCAAAACCCTTCCGGATCGCGCCGCCACTCGGCATAAACCTCTTGATACTGGCTCGCCATGGTCGTTCCTCTCGCACGTTGTTCGATCTTTTTCTTTTGATTGAGAGAGTGGGCCAAGCGCCGAGACAAAAGCAAGATGACACGCCTGCAACTTTCTGCTCAGGTCCGGTTACCAAATTGTCGCAGGGCTTCACCCCGTCGCCCCAATGACTTGCCGCAAACAACGCAATTCACTCGAGAGCAAAAATGCTCTAATCCTGCGTCCGGCCGCCGCCCCGCCTTTTCCGGACGGCCAGAGCACCGCAATTGAAAGCCGCCACATTGACACTCATTTCCGATCCCTGGTTCTACGCCGTCGCCATTCCTGCTGTTTTTCTTGTTGGCCTGTCCAAGGGCGGTTTCTCCGGAGGGACGTCGCTGCTCGGCGTGCCGTTGATGAGCCTGGTCATCTCGCCGGTGCAAGCGGCGGGCATCATGCTGCCGATCCTGGTACTGATGGATGTGGTGGCGGTGAGCGCCTACCGGCGATCCTTTCACGCCGCATCGCTGATGGTGCTGATTCCCGCTGCGCTCACCGGAATTTTCATCGGCTACCTGACGGCGGCCTATGTGACGGACGCCCATGTACGGCTGATCGTGGGCATCGTGACGCTGATCTTCGTGCTCAACCATTGGCTTGGCACGAGCGCCTCGCGTCCGCCGGCGCAGCCGCGTGTGGCGGCGGGCTGGTTCTGGGGCATGTTGTCCGGGTTCACCAGCTTCGTCAGCCATTCCGGCGGGCCGCCGATCCAGATGTACATGCTGCCGCAACGGCTCGAGAAATTCCTCATGGCCGGAACCATGATCATCCTGTTCGCCGTCATGAACGCCGCGAAACTCGTACCCTATTTCATGCTTGGACAGTTCGACCGCACAAACCTGATGACATCCGCGGCGCTTCTGCCGCTGGCGCCGATTGCCACCTATGCCGGCGTGCGCCTGGTCCGCGTGATCTCGCAGGAGGTGTTTTACCGGATCATGTATATTGCCATCTTCTTCGTATCGCTGAAGTTGATCTACGACGGAGTATACGGCGCGTTCTTCGCATAGACATCGGGTTCATGATCTGGCCAGGCGGGCAGGCCATCGTTCCCGTTGAACCCGCGTGCAAGTTGCGCTTTGATGCAATGCAAAACAAGCAGCCGGCCGGGGGGAGACACTCATGAATGCTTACGCCACCGATCTCGACAAGAACGCGGCGAACTACCAGCCGCTGTCACCGATTTCCTTTCTGGCCCGTGCGGCGGCGGTTTTCCCCGATCACGTGGCGATCGTGCACGGCACGCAACGCACGCCCTACCGCAGCTTCTACGCGCGCGCCCGCAAGCTGGCCTCCGCACTCAGCAGACACGGCATCGGCAAGGGCGACACCGTATCGGTGATGCTGTCCAACACCCCGCCGATGCTGGAAGCGCATTACGGCGTGCCGATGACCGGCGGTGTCCTGCATTCGATGAACACCCGGCTGGATGCGGCGGTCATCGCCTTCCAGCTCGACCATGCGCAGGCGAAAGTCGTGATCACGGATCGCGAGTTCGCGCCGACCATCAAGGAAGCCCTGTCGCTCGCCACGGTCGAACCGCTGGTCATCGACTATGACGATCCGGAGTTCCCGCAGACCGGCGAATTGCTCGGTTCGGTCGAATACGAAGGGTTCATCGCCGATGGTGACCCGGAATTCGCCTGGTCGCTGCCCGACGACGAATGGGATGCCATCTCGCTGAACTACACCTCCGGCACCACGGGCAATCCCAAGGGCGTCGTGTACCACCATCGCGGCGCCTACCTGCTGGCGCAGGGCAACATCATCACCGGCAGCATGGGCAAACACGCGACCTACCTCTGGACGCTGCCGATGTTCCATTGCAACGGCTGGTGTTTCCCGTGGTCGCTGTCGATTGTCGCCGGCACGCATGTGTGTTTGCGCTGGGTGCGCCAGAAGCCGATCTGGGACGCACTCGCGGACGAGACGGTCACGCATCTGTGCGGCGCGCCGGTGGTCATGTCGACGATTCTGGACACGCCTGCTGCCGACAAGCGCGAACTCACCCACCAGGTGGAATTCTTCACCGCCGCCGCCCCGCCGCCGGAGACCGTGCTCGCCAACATGAAGGCCGCCGGCTTCAACGTGACTCACCTGTACGGGCTGACCGAAACCTACGGCCCGGCCGTGGTCAACGACTGGAAGGCGGAATGGGACGCGCTGGAGCCGGTCGAGCAGGCCGCGCGCAAGGCGCGCCAGGGCGTGCGCTACGTGCCTTTGGAGGACCTGACCGTCATGGACCCGCAGACCATGCAGCGGGTTCCCGCTGACGGCGAGACCATCGGCGAGGTGATGTTCCGCGGCAACGTCGTGATGAAGGGCTATCTGAAGAACGCTGAAGCCAGCGCAGAAGCCTTTGCCGGAGGCTGGTTCCACTCCGGCGACCTCGGCGTGATGCACCCTGACGGCTACATACAGCTCAAGGACCGCTCCAAGGACATCATCATCTCCGGCGGCGAGAATATCTCCTCCATCGAGGTGGAAGACACGCTCTACAAGCATCCTGCCGTCTCGGCCGCCGCCGTCGTCGCGCGACCGGACGAGAAATGGGGTGAGACACCCTGCGCCTTTGTCGAGTTGAAGGACGGCATGCCGCCGGTCACCGCCGACGAGATGATCGCGTGGTGCCGCGAGCATCTGGCGCGGTTCAAATGCCCGCGCCATGTGATTTTCACCGAATTGCCGAAAACATCGACCGGCAAGGTGCAGAAGTATGTGCTGCGCGAGATGGCGAAACAGGCCTGAGGCAAGCGCTCACGAGCAATTTGGCGGGCGGATTACCTCCGCCCGCATTGTTTAAAGCGCAAAGCGGACGATGATCGCGTCAATAACATTGTCGACAGCGATCGCCGCCAGGATGAGTCCCATCACCCGGCTGATGATCGAGGCACCCCCCATACCAATGAGTTTCTGGATCCAAATGGCAGCCAACAGCAAGACCAGCGTGATGGAGAGCACCAGCATGGTTATCCCCGCCGTGGTAACCTGCGCGCCGACCGAATAGACATCGTTGTCCGTCAGCACCACGACCGCCAGCATTGCACCGGGGGACGCAATGGACGGAATGGCCAGCGGAAACACCGCGTGCTCGGTATCAGTCTTAGACACCTGAGCGATTTCAGCCTCCTGTTTGGAGGGCCCGAAGATCATCGTCAGCGCGAACAGAAAAAGCACGATGCCGCCGGCAATCTGGAACGA
>JBFHII010000293.1:0-4477 GCA_041596535.1 Breoghania sp.
CCGGGCCACGTATTCGCTCCTTAGAGCGATCGGTTTTTTCAAGCAATGAGCGAGTCCGTCTCGCGGCCTTCCGGAGTGTCTCCGGGACGGCCGGTCTGCGCCGCGAATCCTGCGGGCGGCAACAGGCGGCGTGTGTTTGTGGCTACCAGGCGGATCGGCGCGATCGGCCTGATGAACGGAACGGGTTGACGCATGCTCAGGCGACTACAAGCTTTCCTGGCCTGGATCCTGGAATGGATGACCATCATCCTCATGGTGATGCTGACGGTCGTGGTGATCGTTGCCGTCGGTTACCGGCTCGCCGAGGACTCCCTGTCCTGGTACGACGAGGTCGCCGCCATCCTGCTGGCGTGGATTACCTATTACGGGGCGGCGCTGGCAGCCCTGAAACGGCGGCACATCGGCTTTGACAGCGTGCTGCTGGCCCTTCCGGGCCGCATGCGGATGGTGGCGGTGCTGGTGGCGGAGGTCATCGTGCTCACCTTCTTCGTACTGCTGGCCTGGACCGGGCTTGAGGTGCTGGAGATCCTCGAGGGTGACACGCTCGTGTCACTGACCTGGGTGCCGGTGAAATTCACCCAGTCGGTGATCCCGGTCGGCGCCATCCTGTTCATCATCGCGGAAATCCTGAGCTTCCCGGATTACTGGCGCGTGACCGCCTCGGGAATGTCACTCGATCATCCTGAAGTTCACGGTGAGGGTTAGTTCATGCTGATCTTGTCGATGTTCATCGCCCTCGTCGCGATGATCTGTCTGAATGTGCCGATCGCCATCGCGCTCGGAATGTCTGCCCTGCTGGGCATCGTCATGACCGAGGGGACCGGCAGTGTCGTCACCATGGCGCTGGACATGTATGACGGCTCGACGAAATTCTCGTTGATCGCCATCCCGATGTTCGTGCTCGCCGGCGCCATCATGAACGCCGCCGGCATCTCGCAGCGGCTGATCGCCTTCGTTGCCGCACTGATCGGCTTTGTCCGCGGCGGCCTGGCGATGGTGAGCATCGGCGTGTCGCTGTTCTTCGCCGAGATTTCCGGCAGCGCGGTCGCCGACGTGGCCGCCCTCGGCTCGATCCTCATTCCGGCGATGAAGAAGCGCGGCTACGGCGGACCATTCTCGGCGGCCGTCACCTCTTCGTCGGCGTCGCTTGCCATCATCATCCCGCCGTCGATCCCGATGATCCTCTATGCGGTCTCCGCCAACACCTCCGTCGAGCAGCTGTTTGTCGCCGGCGTGGTGCCCGGACTGCTCGGCGCGGCCGGCCTGATGGGCGTCGCCTATGCTTTCGCGCGCAAGTACGATTTCCCCGTCGAGGATGCATTCAGCCTGTCGACGCTCAAGTCGACGTTCATCGAGGCGCTGCCGACCTTCGCCCTGCCGGTGATCATCCTGGGCGGCATCTTCGGCGGTTTCGTCACCGCGACCGAAGCGGCCGGTCTCGCGGTGCTCGCCTCCATCGTCATCGGTCTCTACTACAACGAGGTCGATTTCCGGCGGCTGAAAACCGCCATGCTCGACGGCGGCATGCAGACGGCGGTGGTGATGGTCCTTGTGGCGGCGTCCGTGCTGATGGGCGGCTTTCTCACCCGTGCCCAGATCCCGCAGGAAATTGCCTCGGAAATCCTCGATTTCACCAGCAACAAATACGCCATCCTGCTGATCCTGAACATCTTCTTCCTGATTATCGGCTTCTTCCTGCACTCCGCGGCGGCCATCATCCTGGTGGTGCCCATCGTCATCCCGCTGATCCAGCAGGTCGGCATCGATCCGGTCCACTTCGGCCTCATCGTGACGCTCAACCTCGCCATCGGCCAGCAGACCCCGCCGGTGGCCAGCGTGCTGATCACCGCGTGCTCCATCGCGCGTGCCAACATCTGGGAAGTCTCGAAGGTCAACATCTATTTCGTCGCCGTGCTTTTGACTGTGCTGCTCATGTGCACCTACATTCCGGCGATCCCGATGTTCCTCGTCGACTATTTTTACAGGTGATGCATGAGTGAGACTGAACAGGACACCGCCGCGGAGGAACTCCTCTACGAGGTCCGCGACGGCATCGGCGACGTGACGCTGAACCGGCCGCAGGCGCGCAACGCGCTGACCTTCGCCATGTACGAGGGGCTGGCCGAGATCTGCCGCAGCACGCCGACGGACGGTTCGGTGAAGGCCATCATCATCACCGGTTCCGGCGACAAGGCCTTCGCAGCGGGCACCGACATCGCCCAGTTCCGCGCCTTCAGGACTCCGCAGGACGCGATCGACTACGAGGAACGCTTCGACAGGTTGATGGGCGATGTCGAGCGGTGCCCGGTGCCGACCATCGCGGCCATGCACGGGGCGTGCACCGGCGGTGGCGCGGGAATCGCGGCGGCCTGCGATCTGCGCCTGTGCTCCAATGATCTGAAGTTCGGCTTTCCCATCGCCCGCACGCTGGGCAACTGCCTGTCGACCGCCAACCTGATGCGGCTGGTGTCGCTGATCGGCGCCGGCCGGACCCGCGAACTGCTGTTTACCGCACGGCTGATCGGCGCGCAGGAAGCCTCCGCGTCGGGTCTGGTGGCGGAGGTGCTCGACAGCCAGCAGGCGCTGCTCGCGCGGGCGCGTGAACTGGCGGAGCAGATGGCGACGTTCGCGCCTCTCACGCTGCGCGCCACCAAGGAGGCGCTGCGGCGTCTCAGGGAGGCCCAGCAACAATCGCTCGAGGACCGCGATCTCATCGAGATGTGCTACATGAGCGAGGATTTCCGGGAGGGCATGGAAGCCTTCCTCGCCAAGCGCCGCCCCGACTGGAAGGGCCGCTAGACGCGCCGGCTCTCCGGCTCTTCGGCGCGCCGCGCTATGCGATCGGCCGCCGGGGCATTTCCATCTCGCTGCCCCAGCCCTCGGCGCCGATCAGCGGCACAAAGAGCACGCCGCCCAGGTTTTCCTCGCTGTAGTCGTTCTCGCTAGTGCGCCGGACGCGGATGAGGCTCTGGTAGCGGGGTGCTGCGCCCACGGGAATGACCAGGCGGCCGCCGATCTTGAGCTGGCGCTTCAGGCTCTCGGGCACGCTGGGGCCGCCGGCGGTGACCACGATGCCATCGTAGGGTGCTTCGGCCTCCCAGCCCCTGGTGCCGTCGTCACAGATCACGGTCACGCGTGTGTAGCCCGCGCGCTGCAAATCATTGCGGGCGCGGTCGGCCAGTGGCTTGATGCGTTCGATGGTGATCACCTCGCGCGCGATCTCCCCCAGCACCGCCGCCGCGTAGCCCGAGCCGGTGCCGATCTCCAGCACTTTTTCGCCGCCTCGGAGCTCCAGCGCTTGGGTCATCAGGGCGACGACGTAGGGTTGTGAAATGGTCTGTCCCTCGCCGATCGGCAGGGGAGAATCGTCATAGGCGTAGGCGCGCATTTCGGCGGGCACGAAGAGGTGGCGCGGCACCTTGCGCATGGCGGCAAGCGTGCGGCTGTCGTGAATGCCGTGTGCCTCGAGCTGATGGCGAACCATCCAGTCGCGCGATGCACGAAACTCCTGATCACTCGTCCTGGCCATTCCGGCCCTTTTTATACGCCCGTGACGCGTGCCTTGTCACCGGTCCCGCGGGCAGGGGCGTGTCGCGGCCCCTGATCCGCGGAGCAATCGGCAACGGCGTTTCGCCCGTTCGGCCAGCCCGTTCGGCCGGCCTGTTGGTTCAGCCGGCGCTGATCAGGCCGCAGCCCAGGGCGATCGCCACCGCGTGCGCCTTGGAGGCGGCGTCCAGCTTCACGTAGGAATTCTTCAGGTAGAAGGAGACCGTGCGCTCGGTCAGGCCCAGGATCTTGGCCGTTTCCCACGCCGTCTTGCCTTGCGCCGCCCAATAGAGGCTTTCCACCTCGCGCCTGGTCAACGTGCAGCCGCTGCCGGCGGGTCCCCGGCTGTAGGAATTGGCGATCTCGCGGTGGATGGCCTTGGCAGTGCACACGATCTCGCTTTCGTGCGCCGTGCAGTAGCGCCGCCACTCGCGGGCGGTCGCATGCGCGTTGAGGGAAAACAGGATGGTGTTGCCGAAGATGCCTTTCATCGGCACCGTCAGCCCCTGGGCGCCGATGCCGAAGGCGGCCGCCTCGTCGAAGAAGGCGCGCACGGCCGGATCCTTGCGCGGGATGTCGGCCCAGTTGAGCGGCGCCATCACCTGCGCGCCCAGCGACAGCACCGGATCCACGCGGCGGTAGTCCATCGACACGTAGTGCGAGATCCAGTCCGACGAATAGGTGGTGACCAGCACGTCGTTGCCGCCGGAATGCACCGGCAGCTTTGTGCCGAAATAGGTGGCGTGGGAAAAGCCGTACTCGGTGCAGAATCTTGCCGCAATGCTGGAGGATCTATTCGGCAAGGCCTGATGGCCCAATGTGATATCGCCGCTTTCAGCCTGGGGGCCAGGTCAAATCTCGGCCGCCAAGGATGTGCATGTGCAGATGAAACACGGTTTGTCCGGCTTGGGCGCCGTTGTTGAACACCATC
>JBFHII010000294.1:0-4441 GCA_041596535.1 Breoghania sp.
CCAAGGTCATTGCCCTCAACGAAGCCGGTGTAGGACAGCGAGGGAAGGTCCGCCTCGCGCAGCAGCCGCCCTGCCGTGCGCACTTCCTCGAGGCCCTTGACCTCCTCTACGCCGATGTTGAGCAGCCCGACCGTCGGCTTTTCGATGCCGAACAGCGCGCGCGCCATGGCGCCGCCGAGAATCGAGAAGTCGATGAGCTGCTGCGCGTCCGCGCCAATGGTGGCGCCGACGTCGAGCACGATCGACTCACCGCGCAGGGTCGGCCAGATCGCCGCGATCGCCGGGCGTTCGATGCCCGCCATGGTGCGCAGGCAGAACCGCGCCATCGCCATCAGCGCGCCGGTGTTGCCGGCGGAGACGGCGACATCGGCCTCGCCCACCTTGACGGCCTCGATGCTGCGCCACATGGAGGAGCTGCGCCGCCCCTGCTTGAGCGCCTGGCTCGGCTTGTCGTCCATGCGCACGGCAATGTCGCAGTGATGCAGCGTCGACGCCTCGGCAAGCTTGGGATGCTGCGCCAGGAGCGGCGCCACCTCCTCCTGCTTGCCGTAAATTTCAAAGCGGATATCGGGCCGGCGTTCCAGCGCGATGGCCGCGCCCGGAATCACGACTTCCGGCCCCTCATCGCCGCCCATCGCATCAAGCGAAATTCTAATCGGTTTTGCCATTGGGCGTTTCGCCGGGCTCCATTTGTCTCGGATCGGCCACGCGAACGGGCGCCGCGCAGCAATTCGAAGGCCGTCGGACCATACTCAATTCCCTCCGACTGACAACCTTGTTTGTGGCGCGCGGAGCAGATGAACCACGGTCAGCCGGCATCATCGCCGTTCTTTTTTGCCAGCGCATGCCCGGCCAGGGCCGCGAAGGGCGACGGCTTCCCCGCCGGCGCATCGGCATGATCGGCATCGGCGGAATCCGCTCCCCCCGCCCCGACGGCCGCGACCGCGGCTTTAAAATCGACGCCCGGCTTGCGCGGATAATCGTCGATGGCGAGCGCAAGCTGCTCGGCGCTCAATCCGCCGATGTCGAGCGAGGTGCCGGTAAACCCTTCCGGGGGATCTTTCGATTCCATGTCGACGACGATCTCGCCCTCTTCCTCCTGGCGCGCGGCGAGCCGTTCGGCCTCGGCCTGCGGCAAAAACGTCATGTCGACAGATTCGTGAATGGCCTGGGTGACCGGCTCGAGCGTGACCACGCAGCTCTGCACGATCTCGGCGTCGATGGCGCCGAGAACGCGGTAGCCGTTCTTGCGCCAGGGGCGGATCTCGAAATCGACGGAGAAGGCGTTGACGTCCAGCAGGCCGTAGGCGTCACGCAGGGCCGCGCGTTCCTCGTCGGTCGCGGCGCGCTCGAAGCGGCTGCCGGCGGGAGGAATCGCGTCCAGCATCTGACGCCAGCGCAAGGGGGGCGATATCAGGGACATGGGCTACTCCACAGGGCTCTCGGACGAAGGGGCCTCGCAAGGGCCTCCGGCGCGCGGACCACTTGGGCGCGGCCCGAAGGGGGCCGGATCGATCCACGTCAGCGTGCCCGCGAGAATCGCGGACGTCTGCTGGGCCGCCAGCGCTCCGGACGCCGCCCGCGCGTAATCGGCCAAGCCGCGGCTTTGCGCCCGCGCGCCCCCAGAAGCGTCCATGGGGGCATCATTGCGGGCTGTTTCCGGCGCGGTCTCTGGCACGGTCATGAAGACGTTTCGGTCCAGCGCCAGCGCCAGCGCGGCGTCATCGCCGGCGGTCAGGGCGCCGGCATAGGCATCCGCGCAGCCATAAAACACCTCGGCCATGCGGGTGATCTTCTTCTTCATGCTCTCGTCGGAGGCGCCGAGTTCGCGCAGGCTGCGATCCATGTCGAGAAAGAACATGTCGAAGACCTTCTGGCCGAAGTCGCGCGCCGCCGCGCCCTCGCCGGAAAACCGGTGAAACAGCAAGACCGCGTGCAGCACCATCATGTCGAAGCGGCCCTCCAGCGTGTCGGGCACACCCAGCCGCGCATAGAAATGCGGCTGCCGCGCCTGTGCCACGATCGCGACGTAAACGGCCGTTACTGCCGGATCGTTGCGGTCGCGACGAAAGAAACTGAAGATCATGTCGCTGCACCTGATACGCCATCCATACTTGCCAAGTGGCCTAACGCAGGATACGGACTTTGCCAAGATCGAACAGAGGGACAGCGCCATTATGCGGGTGACGACCATGAATTCACACCGTGGCAATGCAGGCCGCGGCACCGTCGGCCAGGGCACGGCGCCGCGCAGCCGGGCACGACACGCCACGCGCATCGTCGCACTCAGCCTGGTGCTTGGCGTCGCGCTCGGCGGCTGCCTGACGAAGACGATCAACCGCGGCCACGTCATCCCGCCGGACACGCTGACGCAGATCCAGGTCGGCTCGTCGCGCGAGCAGGTGCAGCTGGTTCTGGGCACGCCCTCGACCACCTCGACCGTCGGCGGCGAGGCCTATTACTACATTTCCCAGCGCGAGGAGCAGACCGCGTTTCTCGCGCCCGACATCGTCGACCAGCGGGTGGTGGCGATCTATTTCGACGAGGAAGGCCGCGTCGCCAACCTGGCCGACTACGGGCTGAAGGACGGCAAGGTGTTCGACTTCATCTCGCGCAAGACCCGCACCGGCGGCTCGGACTACAGCTTCCTGAGCCAGATCCTGAAGGGCGCGGCCAACCCGAGCCTGGGGCTGTAGCGCACGGTCACACCGGCGCCGGACCGGCGGCCTGAAAACAAAAGGCCCCGCGCGGAGGTTTCCGCGCGGGGCTTTTTCGTGCCGGTCAGCGGATGATCAGTGCGCCAGCACCGCGAGCAGCAGCAGCGCCACGATGTTGGTGATCTTGATCATCGGGTTGACCGCCGGGCCGGCCGTGTCCTTGTAGGGATCGCCGACGGTATCGCCGGTCACCGACGCCTTGTGCGCCTCCGAGCCCTTCTCGTGCTTGACCCCGTCCTTGTCGACGAAACCGTCCTCGAACGACTTCTTGGCGTTGTCCCAGGCACCGCCGCCCGCCGTCATCGAGATGGCGACGAAGAGACCCGTCACGATCACGCCGAGCAGCATGGCGCCGACCGCGGCGAAGGCATCGGCCGGGCTCGCGACGGTCCTGACGACGAAGAACACGACGATGGGCGAGAGAACCGGCAGCAGCGAGGGAACGATCATTTCCTTGATCGCCGCCTTGGTCAGCATGTCCACCGCGCGGCCGTAGTCCGGCTTCTCGGTGCCGGCCATGATGCCGGGCTTTTCCTTGAACTGCCGGCGCACCTCCTCGACGACCGCCCCGGCGGCGCGGCCGACGGCGGTCATCGAGATGCCGCCGAACAGATACGGCAGCAGACCGCCGAACAGCAGCCCGGCCACCACGTAGGGGTTGGAGAGGTTGAACAGCGCATCGACGTTGATGCCCTCGAAGATCGAGCCCGGCGAGGCATTCGCGGCGAAGAACCGCAAATCCTCGGTATAGGCCGCGAACAGCACCAGCGCGCCGAGACCGGCCGAGCCGATGGCATAGCCCTTGGTCACCGCCTTGGTGGTGTTGCCGACGGCATCGAGCGCGTCCGTCGTCGAGCGCACTTCCGCGGGAAGATCCGCCATCTCGGCAATGCCGCCGGCGTTGTCGGTGACCGGACCAAAGGCATCGAGCGCCACGACCATGCCGGCCAGCGCCAGCATCGTGGTCACCGCCACGGCGATGCCGAACAGGCCCGCCAGCGAATGGGTGACGATGATGCCCGCGATGATGATGATCGCCGGCAGCGCCGTCGCCTCGAGCGAGATCGCCAGGCCCTGGATGACGTTGGTGCCGTGGCCGGTGACCGACGCCTGGGCAATCGAGCGCACCGGACGGTATTCGGTCCCGGTGTAATACTCGGTCACCCAGATGATCAGGCCGGTGATGACCAGCCCGCTCAGGCCGCACAGGAACAGGTCCTGGCCGGTGAAGCTGGTTCCCGTCGACGTCGAATACTCGGTGTCGAAGCCGAGCCAGAACCAGACGATCGCAAACAGCGCGACCGCCGAGAGCACCGCCGTGGCGATGAAGCCCTTGTACAGCGCGCCCATGATCGAGTTGTTAGCACCGAGCTTGACGAAGAAGGTGCCTGCGATCGAGGTGATGACGCAAACGCCGCCGATGGCGAGCGGGAACAGCATGAACTGCTGCGCGGTCGCGCCGGTGAAGAAGATCGACGCCAGCACCATGGTGGCGACGACGGTCACCACGTAGGTCTCGAACAGATCCGCCGCCATGCCGGCGCAATCGCCGACGTTGTCGCCCACGTTGTCGGCGATGGTGGCCGGATTGCGCGGGTCGTCCTCGGGGATGCCCGCCTCAACCTTGCCGACAAGATCGCCGCCGACATCCGCCCCCTTGGTGAAGATGCCGCCGCCCAGACGCGCGAAGATCGAAATGAGCGAGGCGCCGAAGCCGAGCGACA
>JBFHII010000295.1:0-4430 GCA_041596535.1 Breoghania sp.
AGCCGTCGTCCGCGTCGAGCCGGTCGACACCGAACAGACAGGCGCCCTGCAGATCGACCCGGCCGGCCCAGTCCGCGCGCACCTCTTCCAGCACCGGCCACGAGATCGCGTCCTGCGGCGGCAGGCTGTCGATATGCGTGCGGATGGCGGATGTGCCGTGCGCATAGGCGCAGCGCAGGGCAAACTCCATGCGGGCGCGCACGTCCTCGGCGCTCCAGTGGGCGATCCTGTCCTCGCCCACCGCGGTCAGCGCGCCCATGAACGTGCCGTCGGGATTGGCGTTGCGCGGCCAGATATGGCCCTTGTCGAGATGGGTGTGGCAATCGACGAGCGTCGGCAGCACCAGCCCGCCGTCGAGATCGAGCGCGGGCACCCCGTCCCCGCCCGGCGTGTCGGAACCCGGGGCATCGGAAGCGGCGGGGCCGATCGCCGCGATCCGGCCATCCGCGACGAGGATATCGGCACGAAGCAGGTCCTGCGCGGCGGCATCAAACATGGCGGCATCGAGTGCGGCGCCCTCGATCAGGACGGCCGGCACGGTTGCGTTGGCCAGCCGGTAACATTGCGCCCGCGTGAGCGCATCAAGATCCATCACCTCAGTTTTCCCTTTTCAAGGCGCTTTCGTGCCATTTGCGCAGCAGCAGGTGCGACAGCATGCTGGTGGCGAAGAAGATCAGGACGCCCGTTGCGGACAGCAGGATCAACGCGGCGAACAGACGCGGAATGTTGAGACGGAACTGCGATTCCAGCAGCCGGAAGGCGAGCCCGGACCCGGCACCCGCGGAGCCGGCGGCGAATTCCGCCACCACCGCGGCAATCAGCGCCAGGCCGCCGGCGATCCGCAGGCCCGCCAGGAAATACGGCAGCGCGTTGGGCATCTTCAGGTATATCAACGTCTGCCAGCCGCTGGCGCCGTACAGTTCGAACAGGTTGAGCAGGTTGTGATCGGTCGATTTCAACCCCTGCGCGGTGTTCGACAGGATCGGAAAGAAGGCGACGATCCAGGCGCAGATCAGAAGCGCCGACTGGGTGGACGGCGCGTAGATCAGGATCAGCGGCGCGATGGCGACGATCGGCGTGACCTGCAGGATGACCGCGTAGGGATACAGCGCCTGTTCCGCCAGCCGCGATTCCGACATCACGATGGCCAGGGCGACACCGCCGACCAGCGCGATCGCCAGCGCCGAAAAGGTGATCTTGAGGGTGACGATCAGCGCCGGAAACAGGATGTGCCAGTCGGTGATCATCGCACCGGCAACGCGCAGCGGGCTGGGCAGGATGTAGTGCGGCACGTCGAAAGCCCAGACGTAGAGGCTCCAGCCGACGATCAGCAGCGCCAGCATCAGCAGCGGCACGAGAATGCGCAGCGCCTTGGCGCTGAAGGGAGTGGCTGGCGCGCGCGGCGCGGCCAACGCGCCGGAGGACACCGGCTTCGCGGTCATGCTCATGCGGGTTCGCTCGCCTCCATCGCCGCGTGCAGGGCCTGGGAGGCCTGGCGGCAGAAATCATTGTAGACCGGCGAGGTGCGGAACTCCTCCTCGCGCGGATAGGGCGCATCCACGGCCATGTCCTCGACCACGCGCCCCGGACGCGCCGCCATGACGACGATCCGGTTGGACAGGTAGACGCTCTCGAACACCGAATGGGTGACGAAGATGACCGTCCAGCCGAACTTTTCCCAAAGGTGCAACAGGTCGTTGTTGAGCTTGAAACGGGTGATCTCGTCGAGCGCCGCGAACGGCTCGTCCATCAGCAGCAGCTTCGGCTTGGTGACCAGCGCGCGGGCGATCGACACGCGCATCTTCATGCCGCCGGAAAGCTCGCGCGGATAGCTGTTGGCGAAGCTTTCCAGACCGACCATCTCCAGCGCGCCCATCACGTCGTCGCGCGCCGCGCGCCGCGACACGCCCTTCAGCCTCAGCGGCAGCCAGACATTGCCGAACACCGTCGACCACGGCGTGAGCGTCGGTTCCTGGAAGACGAAGCTGATCTCCTGGTCGGCGCCGCGTTCCGCATCGTCCGCGCCTGCTCCCCGCCCCGACCCCGGCCAGCTGACGCTGCCCGAGGAGGTGCCGCCGAGACCTGCGAGGATGCGCAGCGCCGTGGACTTGCCGCAGCCCGAGGGCCCGAGCAGGCTCACGAATTCGCCGGTGTTGATGTCCAGCGACATGTCCTTCAGCGCCACGGTGCCGTTGGCGAAGACCTTGGAGACGTCGCGCAGGCGCACAAGCGGCCGTGCGGCGGAGCCTTCTGGATCGGAACCCGCGGCGGCGTCGGTTTGCATAGGGGTGGTCAATGGAGACTCCGTTTTCCGCCACGCGAGGCGGCTGTGCCATCGGCACTGCAGGCGATGGCCTGGCCGGGGCAAACGCGTGGCGGAGCCGCGGCCCCGCCACTTGTCGCCACCGGGTCGGGCCTGAGGCGCGACCCGGGTTGCCGGCGATGGTTGTTACTTCTTGAGGTCCATGCCGACGCCCTTGCAGACGAATTCGGTGGTGTAGACGCTCGAGACGTCCAGATCGGCCTGCACCACGCCCGCGTCGACCATCTTCTTGTAGAAGCTTTCGACATGATCGCCCGTCATGCAGCCGATGCCCTTCTCGAGCGCCTCGCCGGATTCCACCAGGCCGAAATCCTTCATGGTGGCAATCGAGAATTCGATCTGCCCGTCGGTCATCTCCGGGTTGTCCTTCTTGATCAACTCGTTGGCGGCGGCGTTGTCGCCATACAGATAGTTGTACCAGCCGATGATCGAGGCATCGACGAAGCGCTGCACGAGATCCTTGTTCGCCGCGACGAAGTCCGACTTGGCCTCGATCGTCGTCGAGTAGGTCTCGAAGCCCGCGTCGGCGAGCAGGAACAGTTTCGGCTTGATGCCGCCTTCGGTCTCGATCGCGTAGGGCTCGGAGGTGATGTAGCCCTGCTGCGCCGACTGCTTGTCAGCCAGGAAGGGGGCAGGATTGAAGGTGTAGGGCTTGTACTGGGCATCGGAGAAGCCTTCGTAGGACTTCTTCATCCACTGGAAGTACGAGGCGTAGCCGTCCTTGCCCATGAAGATCGTCGGCAGCTTGGCCAGATCCTCGAATTTCTCAAGCCCCTGGTCGGGGTGGGCGATGAGCACCTGCGGATCCTTCTGGAAGATGGCCGCGACTTCCATCAGCGGAATGCCCTGCTCGACGGCGGAGAAGGAGCCGAGCAGATTGCCGTTCATGTAGAAGGTGATCTTGTCGGCCATCAGCAGCGCCCGGTTGGCGGCCTGCGGCCCGCCCTGGACGATCTCCACCTCGAGGCCGTACTTCTCGTAGGTGCCGTCGGCGACCGCCTGGTAGAAGCCGCCGTGCTCGGCCTGCGCCAGCCAGTTGGTGCCGAACTTGACCTGATCGAGCGCCAGGGCCGCCGTCGCCGACAGGGCCGCCGTCGCTGCGGCCAGACCGAATGTGACCAGTCGTTTCATGATGCTGCTCCACCGTGCGCTGTGAGCCATGGCCCGCGCGGTTGCTGTGCCAGTAAAGGGTGCGGCGCGGGCCAGGCCCGGCTGCCTTTCGTTCGCCCGCGCCAGTGCGGGCAACCGGGCAACAAGCGCAAGAGCCGTGCCAGCCGCGAAACCGCCCGCCGCCTGCTGGGCGGTCAGCCTAGCGCATCCGCCGTGCTCAAAAAAGCGGCATATCGCGATGGAAACATCACCGTTTGCCCCCCTTGCGCCGGCCGCGCCGCGCGCCTAATGCGGGAATGCAGGCACGGCGGGGCGGCCGCCGCGCGCGAACCCACAAGGAGACTCCATGCTCACGCATCTGACGCCAAACACGATCCGCGCGCCGTTTGCCCAGTACAGCCACGGCGTGGTGATCCCGCAGGGCCACCGGCTGCTGGTGTGTTCCGGACAGCTGGGGATTTCGCCGGACGACCGGATTCCGGACACGGTGGAAGAGCAGACCGCGCTGTGCTTTGCGGCGGTGGGCGAACTGCTGGGCGCAGCCGACATGGATTTTTCCAACATCGTGCGCATCAACGCCTATGTGACCGCCCGCGAACACCTCAAGGGCTACATGGCGGCGCGCGACCGCTTCATCGCCAGCCCGCCGCCCGCCTCCACCCTGATGATCGTCTCCGGCTTCGCACGTGAGGAATTCATGGTCGAAATCGAGGTGATGGCAGCGAAGGCGGGGTGAGCAAACATTGCCGAATCGGCCTAGGTAGAGTAAACTCAACAATAAGATTACATAGGAGCTTTGTTATGCCTTTTGAGCATGATGATGATCGCAAAAATAACGACGATAGCGGAAGCAACTCCGATAACGTAGGGGAGTATCGGGGCGATCGATTTTCCACAGACACTGCGCGCAAGGACGACGATGATCGCGGAAAGAAAACCAGATAGAGGGGCGAGGAAGAAAATAAATTCACCATGCTGAATGTAGCGTGATTTCTTC
>JBFHII010000296.1:0-4425 GCA_041596535.1 Breoghania sp.
AATTCGGCCGGAGGAATCGACCGGTATGATCGTGCATGTTTCGGGAGAGAAACGCCCGCCGGAGAGCACCGATGCGTGCTCGACGGCGCTTACAAAAAGACGTGTCGCGGGGCGGCTGGTGCCATCCAGGCTGACATCCGGCGTCAGCACGCTGGCATTGGCCTCCGTACCGCCGCTGGTGAACACGATGTTGCGCGGATCCGCGCCGGTGCAGGCTGCCAGGTGGCGGCGCGCATCGGCAATGCGGCTGTGCGCAGCCCGGCCTTCGCCGTGCACGGAGGATGCATTGCCCGTCGCCTCCAACGCCGCGAGCATGGCTGCCCGCGCCTGCACGCCGAGCGGCGCGCTTGCGTTGTGGTCGAGATAGATGCGCTGTGCAGCGCCAGACATCGCTTTCCCTTCCTGACCGGCCCATGAAACCGCGTCGGATACCGTGCTTTATCATCATCCGTGCGGCCGGATCGCAGGACATTGTGCCGCAGACAGACGGACAAACCGGAAGCGCCAATCTCACCGTGCCAGAGCAACGGCGCCAATCAGCACGTCAATTCGATGGAATTCGTGCCGAATTTACGTGTTTGCGCCGTCAAGGGCACCGTCACATGACGGAAAACCTTGAAATTGTTCGCCAGCGTGACGATAACAAGACACACGGTTCGGACGGCATCGGCCCGATTTGACGTTCGGCCCGTCTTTCGAATAATTCTAAACAAGGTTTTAGGGAGACGCGGGTTCCAAGTCAACAAATGAGCCCGCAAAAAGAGTCGAAAAACCCAAAACCTGCGGGAGCAT
Organism: Breoghania sp.; assembly: GCA_041596535.1. Lineage (GTDB taxonomy): Bacteria > Pseudomonadota > Alphaproteobacteria > Rhizobiales > Stappiaceae > Breoghania. The sequence goes on from JBFHII010000296.1 coordinate 793, forward strand.
TTCGCACGCGAACGATGGCGCCTGCGCGTCGGACCGGCGAACCCCGGAACCACACTTGCGAGCATCGGTCCCCCGCTCCACCACCGGATGGGATGGGCGGCGACCTGCTCTAGGCCAAAGGACGACAAGAATCTATGCCTGAAGTCATTTTCAACGGCCCCGAAGGCCGCCTCGAAGGACGCTTTCATCCGGCCGCGAAGCGCAACGCGCCCATTGCGCTCGTCCTGCATCAGCACCCGCAGTTCGGGGGCACGATGAACAACCAGATCAATTATCAGCTCTATTACATGTTCGCCAAGCGCGGCTTCGCGGTGCTGCGGTTCAACTTCCGCGGCATCGGGCGCAGCCAGGGCTCGTTCGATCATGGCCAGGGCGAGCTTTCGGATGCCGCGGCAGCGCTCGACTGGGTGCAGACGATCCACCCCGATGCCCGCGCGTGCTGGATCGCCGGCGCATCGTTCGGCGCCTGGATCGGCATGCAGCTGCTGATGCGCCGCCCGGAAGTGGAAGGCTTCATCTCGGTTGCCCCGCCGGCCAACCTCAACGACTTCTCGTTCCTGGCGCCCTGCCCGTCATCGGGTCTGATCATCCATGGCGACAACGACAAGGTGGTGCCGGCCAAGGACGTGCAGACGCTGGTGGACAAGCTGAAGACGCAAAAGGGAATCGTGATCGATCACGAGATCATCCCCGGCGCCAACCACTTCTTCGAAGGCCACGTGGACACGCTGCTGGAGAAATGCGGAGAATACCTAGACCGCCGTCTGGAAATGGTCGAGACCGCCGCCTGACGCCGGCGGCACGCTCATCAAACAAAAAAGCGCGCGGTGCAGGCCGCGCGCTTTTTTTATGTCCGCTTACCGGGATGCCGCCGGATCAGCTGCCCGGCGTCCAGGCGTCGTAATCGGCGGACACCACGGGACGCGACTGCGGCGTCAGGATCGAACCGTCCGGGCGGTAAGCGCCCGGCGTGCCGGTCAGGTTGGGCCGATGGGCGATTTCCCAGCTGCGCGCGTGATAGTTCTCGTCGCTCGGGGGCGTGTCGACACGATAATGCATCCAGCCATGCCAGCCCGGCGGAATGATGCTGGCGTCGGCGAGGCCGTTGTAGATCACCCAGCGCCGCTCACCGCGCCGCTCGCGGTAATAGCTGTTGCCGAACTCGTCGCTGCCGACGAACTCGCCCTTGCGCCAGGTGAAAAAACGGGTGCCAAGCGTCTGGCCGTTCCACCAGGTGAAAATCTGAAGCAGGAAATCTTTCATCGCGTCCGCACATCCATGGTTCGCCGGCATGTTCCGCGCGCCGAATATGACCCGCAGCCCCGACGCTGTCCAGTGCGGCAAATGCGGGGCCGGTGTCAAGCGCTATCGGCGGCCGGCACGGGCGCTGCGCGTGCGGGACGCGGCGCGCGGACGCGAAGCCGCCGCCTTTGCGACCGCGGCCTTTGCCGGGATGGCCGGCGCGACGTCGCCCGGGTCCGCGGGGCGCAAATCGGCGAAGCTGGAGCTGGACCCGGCCTCGCCCGCTTGTTCGGCGGCCGCCTGCAGCTTGGCGCGCTCCTGGGCCTTCTGCACGGCGAGACGGCGCTTGATCAGCGCTTCCTGGCCCGCCTTGATCGCCGCATGCTGGTAGTTCATGCGCACGCGCTGCAACGACCGGCGCTTTTCCAGATCTGCGGCGAGCGCCGCATCGACGCCATCGATGGTGTGATAGCCGGTTTCCTCGTCGAGCACGAAGGTGCGTTCGTCGGCGATCAGCCACTGCAGCCGGTTGTAGAGGATCGAGGGCGAAAGCGGTTTGACCAGCAGATGGTGTGCGCCGGCGCGCAGCACCTTCTCGACCAGTTCGCGCGTCCCGAAGGCGGTTACGAAGATCACCGGCACGAAGCACAACGGCGCCATCTTGCGGTGCCGGATCGTGCGCAGGAAATGGTAGCCGCTGACCCGGCCCATCTTCCAGTCGGTGAGAATGAGATTCGGCGGCTCCACAAGCATGGCTTCGAGCGCGGTTTCCGGCGAATCATAGACGCGCACCCGGGCCACCCGCATCGACAGCAGAATCGAGCGCAGAATCATCTGCATCGGCTTCGAATCCTCGACGATCACGATGTCGAGGGCCTCCATGGGCAACCGGTACGCCGTGTGATTGCGTGAATTCGCCTGCATGTACGATGCCGTCCCTGTGGACAGCGCCCTGCGGGCCGTCCTTTCCAATCTCGGGCAATCCTGCATCGGGATCCCTTAAACCCGCGACAAGCCATGCGGCGGAATTTGATTCAAAGTGTCCCTATCTCGCCGGCCGCAGCCGATTCCCGCATGCCGCCGGCCACCGGCGGCGCTCCCGCCCGGCGCGGATCGCGGGCCCGGTGCCATGCGACGAACAGCGACGAGGCCGGACGGCCAACCGGTAACATGATCTTTTGGACACGCAATCAGGCACGGGGCGGATGCTCCGCGCGCCCGGCGCGGGCTTCCGGACGGCTAAAAAACAGGCCGCGTGACGAATGCAAAAATCGGCGCCAATCAGGGGATCAAAATTGCTGCATGGCGGGATCCATCCACCGCTTGTGAAAAGACGCATCGCGCTGAACCCCGCAGTCCGCCTTGGCTTTTGGGGCCCGCCCCCACTATTCACAGCCTATGCACAACATTTAGGTATAAAATAATACGGACCCACAACTGCTTGACGCTCTGAAACGATTCATATTAGCTTAAGCATCAGTCGCTTCGGCGTGTTGGGGATGGGCTGCACAGCCTGCGTACTCAGGAAAATTCGCAATATTCAAGACGTGAACCGGTCCGCTCCGCGGCTGCCGGACACGAACGGGACCTTGCGGCTTTTTTGACCGTTGTGAAGTGACTTTTGGCTCGAAATACACTATATTTAGTGCTCAATCGAACCTTCAGTACAAAATGCCAGCCGACGGGGAAGAGGCGCTCCGAACGGCGGCAGACTTTGAGAACCCGGAACCGGACTGAGTCCGATCCGGGATGCGGCGGAATTATGGATATGTCGGCCAGACAGATGCGGCCGGCTGAAGGGGTCAAGAATGCGGATCGAACGGCGTTATACAACCGAGGGCCGGTCGCCTTACGCGGACATCGAATTCCGGGCTGCGACGAGCGAGATTCGCAATCCCGACGGCTCGATCGTCTTCCGGCTGGAGAATGTCCAGGTTCCCGCGGCCTTCTCGCAGGTGGCCAGCGACATCCTCGCGCAGAAGTATTTCCGCAAGGCCGGCGTCCCTGCCCGCCTGAAGCGGGTCGAGGAAAACACCGTTCCGTCCTGGCTGTGGCGCTCCGTCCCCGACGAGAAGGCGCTCGCCAAGCTGGACGAGGCCGACCGCTACGGCTCCGAGCTCGACGCGCGCCAGGTGTTCGACCGGCTCGCCGGCACCTGGACCTACTGGGGCTGGAAGGGCGGCTATTTTGACAGCGAGGCCGACGCCCAGGCGTTCTTCGACGAGCAGCGCTACATGCTGGCCACCCAGAAGGTGGCACCGAACTCGCCGCAATGGTTCAACACCGGCCTGCACTGGGCCTATGGCATCGACGGTCCCGGCCAGGGCCACTATTACGTCGACTTCCAGACCGGCAAGCTGACCAAGTCGAAGACCGCCTACGAGCATCCGC
>JBFHII010000297.1:0-4398 GCA_041596535.1 Breoghania sp.
AACACTGAAGGAATATGAACATGGCTGATCTCACCAAAATCGTAGAAGAACTCTCTGAGCTGACGGTTCTCGAAGCCGCTGAGCTTTCCAAGATGCTCGAAGAAAAGTGGGGCGTTTCCGCCGCTGCTCCGGTAGCCGTTGCTGCTGCCGGTGCTGGTGGCGGTGAAGCCGCTGCCGCCGAGGAGAAGACCGAGTTTGACGTCATCCTCACCGCCGCTGGCGACAAGAAGATCAACGTCATCAAGGAAGTCCGCGCTATCACGGGTCTCGGCCTGAAGGAAGCCAAGGACCTCGTCGAAGGCGCTCCGAAGGCCGTCAAGGAAGGCGTGTCCAAGGACGAAGCTGAAGAGCTGAAGAAGAAGCTCGAAGAAGCAGGCGCTTCGGTCGACCTGAAGTAATCGGCATTCGCCGATGTGCGGCCCCGGGTTCGCCCGGGGCCGTGCGATCATCACGCGGGCCCCGCCGGCACCTTTGAATGCGGCGGCAAATGCGGAACCGATGATCGCGCAGTCGAAAGCGAGCAGCTGCGGCGCCGGAAGGCGCGCAAGGCTGTGAGAAGAAGGCCCCGGCGGGTTCTCCCGGCTCCGGGGCATACGTCCCAAATGGGACAGACATGTGTCCCGCAAGGGACTGGCTAACGTCCCAAAAGGGACGGTTATCCCGATTTTCGGGGTGTTGAATCGGGTGTCCGGTTCATGCGAACCGACACGATTTTAATGCCAGGACGACGATCCGGATAGCCGTCACCTAGGCGATACGAGGAGCGACAATGACGCAAACGTTCAACGGTCGCAAGCGGATCCGCAAGTTCTTCGGGCATATTCGCGATGTCGCGGAAATGCCCAATCTCATCGAAGTGCAGAAGGCGTCTTATGACCAGTTTCTGCAGGTCGACGAGGCTGAAGGCGGCCGCGCGAACGAAGGTCTTGAGGCCGTATTCAAGTCGGTTTTCCCGATTTCGGATTTCGGCGGAACCTCCCTGCTTGAATTCGTGCGCTACGAGTTCGAGGCACCGAAGTACGACGTTGACGAATGCCGTCAGCGCGGGATGACCTACGCGGCGCCGCTGAAGGTTACCCTGCGGCTGATCGTGTTCGATATCGACGAAGAGACCGGTGCGAAGTCCGTCAAGGACATCAAGGAGCAGGACGTCTACATGGGCGACATGCCCTTCATGACGTTGAACGGCACCTTCGTGATCAACGGCACCGAGCGTGTGATCGTTTCGCAGATGCACCGGTCTCCGGGCGTGTTCTTCGATCACGACAAGGGCAAGACCCATTCCTCGGGCAAGCTGCTGTTCGCGGCGCGCGTCATTCCGTATCGCGGTTCCTGGCTGGACATCGAGTTCGACGCCAAGGACGTGGTCTATGCGCGCATCGATCGCCGCCGCAAGATCCCGGTGACCTCGCTGCTGATGGCGCTCGGCCTGGATCCCAGCGAGATCCTGGAAACCTTCTACAAGAAATTCTCCTTCACCCGGAAGGGCGAAGGCTGGCGCAAGCCGTTCGATCCGATGCGGATGCGCGGCGCGAAGGCCGCCGAGGATCTCGTGGACGCGGATTCCGGCGAGGTTCTGCTCGAGGCCGGCAAGAAGATGACCGCGCGGCACGCCAAGCAGCTCATCGAAGCCGGCACCCAGGCGCTCGCGGTCGGTCATGAGGCGCTCTACAGCGAGTACGTGGCCGAGGACATGGTCAATGTCGAAACCGGCGAAGTCTTCGTCGAGGCCGGCGAGGAGATCACCGAGAAGTCCCTGGCGACGCTGCTGGAGAACGGCTTCGACGAGATCCCCGTGCTCGACATCGATCACGTGACCACCGGCGCCTACATGCGCAACACGCTGGCGATCGACAAGAACGAGACGCACGAAGACGCGCTGTTCGACATCTACCGCGTGATGCGCCCGGGCGAGCCGCCCACCATCGATTCCGCCGAAGCCATGTTCCAGTCGCTGTTCTTCGACAGCGAGCGCTACGACCTGTCCGCGGTCGGCCGCGTGAAGATGAACATGCGCCTCGATCTGGAATGCGAGGACACGGTGCGCGTGCTGCGCAAGGACGACATTCTGGCGGTGATCCACACGCTGCTCGGCCTGCGCGACGGCCGCGGTGAGATCGACGACATCGACAACCTCGGCAACCGCCGGGTGCGTTCGGTCGGCGAGCTGATGGAAAACCAGTACCGCATCGGCCTGCTGCGCATGGAGCGCGCGATCAAGGAGCGCATGAGCTCCGTCGAGATCGACACCGTGATGCCGCAGGATCTGATCAACGCCAAGCCGGCGGCCGCCGCCGTGCGCGAATTCTTCGGCTCCTCGCAGCTGTCGCAGTTCATGGATCAGACCAACCCGCTGTCGGAAGTCACCCACAAGCGCCGCCTGTCGGCGCTCGGGCCGGGCGGCCTGACGCGCGAACGCGCGGGCTTCGAAGTCCGCGACGTGCATCCGACCCATTACGGCCGCATCTGCCCGATCGAGACCCCGGAAGGCCCGAACATCGGCCTGATCAACTCGCTGGCCACGTTCGCGCGCGTCAACAAGTACGGCTTCATCGAGAGCCCGTACCGGCGCGTGAAGGACGGGCAGGTCACCGACGAGGTGGTCTATCTGTCGGCAATGGAAGAGTCCAAGCACTACGTCGCGCAGTCGAACGTCGAGTTCGGCCCGGACGGGCGCTTCATCGAAGAACTGATCCTGTGTCGCCACGCGGGCGACGTGATGGTGATCCCGTCCGAGCGCGTCGACTTCATGGACGTGTCGCCCAAGCAGCTCGTTTCGGTTGCCGCATCGCTGATTCCGTTCCTGGAAAACGATGACGCCAACCGCGCGCTGATGGGGTCGAACATGATGCGTCAGGCCGTGCCGCTGGTGCGCGCCGAAGCGCCGTATGTCGGCACCGGCATGGAAGCGGTCGTCGCCCGGGATTCGGGCGCCGCGATTTCCGCGCGACGCGGCGGCGTGGTCGACCAGGTTGACGCGACGCGTATCGTCGTGCGGGCGACGGAGGATCTCGATCCCTCGAAGTCGGGCGTCGACATCTACCGCTTGATGAAGTTCCAGCGCTCCAACCAGAACACCTGCATCAACCAGCGCCCGATCGTGCGTGTTGGCGATGCCATCAACAAGGGTGACATTCTGGCGGACGGACCGTCGACCGATCTCGGCGATCTGGCGCTCGGCCGCAACGTGCTCGTCGCGTTCATGCCGTGGAACGGCTACAACTTCGAGGATTCCATCCTCCTGTCCGAACGCATCGTGCGTGACGACGTCTTCACCTCGATCCATCTGGAAGAATTCGAGGTGATGGCGCGCGACACGAAGCTCGGCCCCGAGGAGATCACCCGCGATATTCCGAACGTTTCGGAAGAGGCGATGAAGAACCTCGACGAGGCCGGCATCGTCTACATCGGCGCGGAAGTGGATCCGGGCGACATCCTGGTCGGCAAGATCACGCCGAAGGGCGAAAGCCCGATGACGCCGGAAGAGAAGCTGCTGCGCGCCATCTTCGGCGAGAAGGCATCCGACGTGCGCGATACCTCGCTGCGTCTGCCGCCGGGCGTCACCGGCACCGTCGTCGAAGTGCGCGTGTTCAACCGCCACGGTGTGGAGAAGGACGAGCGCGCGATGGCGATCGAGCGCGAGGAAATCGAACGCCTCGCAAAGGATCGCGACGACGAGCAGGCCATTCTCGACCGCAACGTCTACGGCCGCCTGGCCGAGATGCTGGTGGGCAAGGTGGCGATCGGTGGCCCGAAGGCGTTCAAGAAGGATGCCGAGATCACCGGCGACACGCTCAACGAGCACCCGCGCTCGCAGTGGTGGCAGTTCGCCGTCGACGACGAGAAGCTGATGGGCGAGATCGAAGCCCTGCGCGGTCAGTATGACGAGAGCCGCAAGCGTCTCGAGCAGCGCTTCATCGACAAGGTCGAGAAGTTGCAGCGCGGCGACGAAATGCAGCCGGGCGTCATGAAGATGGTCAAGGTCTTCGTCGCGGTGAAGCGCAAGCTGCAGCCGGGCGACAAGATGGCCGGCCGTCACGGCAACAAGGGCGTGGTGTCCAAGATCAATCCGGTCGAGGACATGCCGTTCCTGGAAGACGGCACGCATGTCGACATCGTGCTCAACCCGTTGGGCGTGCCGTCGCGCATGAACGTCGGTCAGATCCTGGAGACGCATCTCGGCTGGGCTTGTGCCGGCATGGGCAAGCGCATCGGCGAACTGTACGAGGAGTACAAGAAGTCGGGCGAGATCGAGCAGCTCAAGGGCAAGATCGTCGACATCTACGGCGACAACATGAAGGGCGATCCGGTCAGCGAATATGATGACCCGTCCATCGTGCGTCTCGCGGAGCAGCTCAAGAAGGGTGTGTCCATCGCGACGCCGGTCTTCGACGGCGC
>JBFHII010000298.1:0-4380 GCA_041596535.1 Breoghania sp.
CGCATGGCGCGGAACTTGGCGATGGTGCCGAACTGGTCCGCGTCGGCGGCAAGCGCCACGTCGATGCGGTCCTGCGGTGCATCGACAATACCGGCCTCGTCGACAATGCGCAGGTAGCTCACCGCGGTCGCCAGGGTGTAGGCCAGTTCCTGCGCTCCGCTGGCCCCGGCCGCGTGCCAGACGCGGCCGTCCGCATGACCGACCGGTCCGGTCAGCCCGGTTTCGTCGCAGTGATGCAACAGATCCTGAATGCGCGGAGCATACCACTCCAATGGGGCGACCCAGGAGCCGCGTTGAATCATCCGGGCAATCGGGTCGGCGGCGGGGCGGATGTCGAGCATGGAGGGCGCGAGCCCCCGTTTCTCCGCCAGCGCCAGCAGCATGGCCAAGAGTGGCCGGCTTTCGTATCCGGCATTGGCGTGCAGGGAAACGAGATCGAGGTGCACCCCGTCGAGCAGCTGCTCCAGATCCGCAAGCGTCTCGATGGCGACGCCGGAACCGCGCGCGTGACTCGACGACGAAAGCACCAGGTCGATGCCGCCGGCGCCACCGTTCAGATCGTCGAGAATCATGCGGTTCGCAATCGCCGGACTGGGATGCGAGATGCGGGTCACCACGGTCCAGGGCTGGGCCGCGGGCCGTCCCGAAACCGCCGCAACATCACGCCTGCCCGCATAGAGCGGTTCGATCGGCGAGCCGTCATCCGTCACCGAGCGCAACCGGTCGTAGGATGCGCCCTTCAGCGCCTTGTCCACCAATTGCCGCCAGTCGGCTTGTGTGCCGGGCGCAAAGCCCGCCGCCAATTCAAGTGCCTGCACGTCGGTTTCCGGTCCCGTTATCCAATCGGCCCATCTAATCGGCCGAAACAGCAATGCATTCGCCTTAGCCTAAAGCTAACCGGAAAACGGGACCACAAGCCAGTGCGCATTCCGTCGAATTGCCACCGCCGGTATCGCAGCGGCCGCGGAGCTTACGCGGATGCCAATCGGGAATCCGGCTGCGTCGACCGGCAGTTCCCAATCACGAACGCGGCACCGCCACAAACAAAAGTTGATCTCGCAGGGTAACTGAGACAAATCATATTGTATAAACTATCTATCTCTCAGTTGATCGGCAGGATGCCGTATCCGAGTTTTTCGCAGAAGGCGACCACGCCCGGACGACAGGTGGCGGCCAGCGATTCGTCGTTCGCGCATCGGTAAACACGGACATACCGGTCAAAAACTGCCGCAACGGCAAGGAGGCGGCGAAAAACCTGTTCGCACAAATACCAACATAAGCCAATTTGATGGATCTCGCGACAAAATCACCGTAGAGTAATTTCGCAAGGTCGATCATCCTTACAGCAAGAAATATCACTGTGAACACCGACATAAGCTCAAAATTGTATGAGGCAAAAAATAGCCGCGAAAAACAATAGCTTATGATCAAATCTGGAAACGATACATAATAATACGAAGACCAAAGGCCCCATCATGACAGACATGCTAGAACTCTTCGATATCGCGAAGAAACTGAACCGATCCAGCGACCCCAAACATGTTTTGGACGTTCTGGAGACCCAGTTGCACCAGTATGGCGCATCGCACGTCCTGATCACCGGTTTGCCGATGCCCAACCGGCCGATCGACCAGCTGATTCTGCGCTTCCGCTGGCCGGATCTGCGCCGCGACGGCGTCGACTTGAGCGCGGTCTCCGCGAGCGATTCCATCCTGACGGTGTGCCTGACCGCCGTGCGCCCGTTCCTGTGGCAATCCGACACCGCCGATGGCGAACACTCCGAGCTGCTGGAAGCCGCGGGCGCGGCGGGCGGCGACGTCAATGTGCTGGTGATCCCGGTCAGCGACGTGGACCCCTTCCAGGCGGTCATCGTCTGCGCGGGCCGCGACATGAACATCCCGTCGGAAGCCCTGTCGGGCATCGACATTCTGTGCAGCGTCGCGATCCGCCGCCTCATCCAGCTCGGCTTCGTGAATTCCGACCGTCCCGGCGACCTGTCGGCACGCGAACGCAGCGTGCTGGAGCTCACCGCCCTCGGCAAGACGGCGTCCGACATTGCCGAGCTGCTGAAGATCTCCCAGCGCACGGTGCACGCCCATCTGCAGAATGCCGGGTCCAAGCTCAACGCGTCCAACAAGACGCACACCGTGGTGGAAGCCCTGCGCTACGCGCAGATCCGCATCGGTCAACGGTAGGCCCGCGACCGGCCAGTCCCGGACCGCGCCGCGGGGACGGATCCTGGCGAGGCCCCCGTGCGTGCACGGACCGCACGTCGGTCAGAATCGAAACGGGGAGCTGAAAAGCTCCCCGTTTTGCCTTGCGGCGCAGCGCGTGATCGCCTGCCGGCTCAGTAGGTCATCATCGGCTCGAGCGTCTTGGCCTGCTCGACCCAGTCGGTGACGGCTTTCTCGCCCGGGACAAGCCGCACCAGCTTCTTGGTCTCGTTGACCTCCGCCATCTTGGCGGCAAGGTTCACCGCATTGCGATTGCGCAATTCCTTGACCGTGTCCACGCCGGCGGCTTCCAGAAGTTCGGAATATTCCTCGGCGACACCCTTGATCCGCATCAGATCGGCCATGTTCGCCCATTTCAGGATCCGCGCGGCCTCGATGCCGGTTTCATCGGCGAGCGCCTTGCGTCCCTTCGGGTCCTTGGCGCGCTCCAGATAGGCCTTGGTGTTGGTTATGCCGGCGGCGGAGAGCTTCGCGGCATAGGTCGGGCCGATCCCTTCGATATCTGCAATCGGATATGAGGACATTTTTCAGTGTGCTCCCTGTTGAAATAGCATACGGAAAAGCTTGCGGTGGAGAGGGGACGGCGACCGGAACGGCCGCCGGATGTGCTCAGACGACCTGGCTGAGACCGGGGATCGCGTTGATGATTTCGTCAACGGTGTCCTCGTCCGCCTGTTCCTTGGCGAAGGAAACGACTTCCTTGGTCACCGACTGGACCTGGCTCATGTCGAGCCCGGCGCCGGTCAGTTCGTTGAGAGCGCCCATGGCGCCCATGCCGCCCATCATGCCGGCAAGCCCGCCGAGCATGCCGCCGCCGCTGGCGGTATCCTTTTCCTCGATCAGCTCCCGTGCACCGGGAATGGCGTCGATCACCTGACGCACCAGGTCCGAAGGTCCGTCCTTGTTCAGGAACCTCAGGATGATGGCGACAGCCTGCTGGGCAAGCTCCGCGCTGATGCCCGTCTTCGCTACAATTCGATCAATCAATTCATTCATTGCCGCCTCCGTGACTGGCGAATTCGGTGGCAATGTGACAACAGTCGCGCCGGCTTCGCAAGCCGATAAGGTCTTGGAAGCGAAGAAAATACACGGCATGTTGTATTCGGCCCCGGAGGCGGGGATCATGCCGACCGTCCGGGACCTCCCGGCGCCGCGGACATTCCGGCCGGAACGCCCGGGCCCCTGCGCACCGTCGCAGGAGTTCTGCCGATCCGGCCGACCGACAATCAACGCCAGGGCGCTCCGTTCATCGCGCGTCCCGCAATCTGGGAGATTCGCGTGCTCGTCGACGGAAAACTCTTCATTGGCGCCGGCTCCAAGCCGCAATATCTCAACCTCAAGTACGCCAACCGGCACGGGTTGATCACGGGCGCCACCGGCACCGGCAAGACCGTGTCGCTGCAGATCCTCGCGGAGGGCTTTTCCGACGCGGGCGTTCCGGTGTTCTGCTCGGACATCAAGGGCGATCTTTCCGGCCTCGCCACCGCGGGAGAATCAAAGGACTTCCTCACCAGGCGGGCGGAGACCATCGGCTTTGCCGACGACTATACGTTCACCGGCTTCCCGGCGGTCTTCTGGGACCTGTTCGGCGAGAACGGCCATTCGGTGCGGACGACGATTTCGGAGATGGGACCGCTGCTTCTGGCGCGGTTGATGGATCTCAACGCGACCCAGGAGGGCGTGCTCAACATCGCCTTCCAGATCGCCGACGACGAGGGCCTGCTGCTGCTCGATCTCAAGGACCTGCGCGCCATGCTGGTGGACCTGGGCGATCGCGCGAAGGAGATCTCGACGATCTACGGCAACGTCTCCAAGGCGTCCATCGGCGCCATCCAGCGTCAGCTGCTCGTCCTGGAGCGCCAGGGCGGCGAGGCCTTCTTCGGAGAGCCCGCGCTCGACATCCGCGACCTGATGCGCACGACGCGCGACGGACGCGGCATGATCAACATCCTGGCCGCCAACAAGCTGATGGAATCGCCGCGGCTCTATGCAACCTTCCTGCTGTGGCTGCTGTCCGAGCTCTTCGAGGAACTGCCCGAGGTCGGCGATCCCGACAAGCCGCGACTGGTGTTCTTCTTCGACGAGGCGCATCTGCTGTTCGACGAGGCCCCGAAAGTGCTTCTGGAAAAGGTCGAGCAGATCGTGC
>JBFHII010000299.1:0-4335 GCA_041596535.1 Breoghania sp.
CCGAATCGCGCCTCGAACCGCTCGATGAACTGGGCCGTCAACGAGATCTCGGGCAGCCGAATCAGCGCCTGCCAGCCGGCCTTGAGAACCTCCGCCACCGCTTCGAAATAGACTTCCGTCTTGCCGGACCCGGTGACGCCGTCGATCAGGGTCACGGAATAGCCGCCCTGCGCAGTGACCCGCAGCGCGTCGGCCGCCTCTTTCTGTGCCGGCGTCAGCTCCCGGCCCGGCGTGTCCGGATCCAGCGCCCCGAGCGGCGCAGCAGCCGGCATCGCGACGACCTCCAACGCCCCCTGCTTGATGAGCCCGGCGACGACCGCGGAACTGACGCCGGCCTGGTGGGTGAGCTCGGCCCGGTTCCAGGCAAGTCCGTTGGCGGCCAGTTCCAGCACCCGTTCACGCGCCGGTGTCATGCGCTGGGGTATAGCGGCGCCGATGCGCACCCCCTTGACCGGCGGCTCGGGCTCGAGCGCGTCCCGCACCCGAACCACCATGCGCAGCACCAGACCGGGCGGCGACAGCGTCCAGTTGGCAACCCAGTCGATGAACCGGCGCATATGGTCATCGAGCGGGCGGGCGTCATAGACATGCGCGATGTCGCGAAGGCGCCTGGAGTCGACCGCCGCATCGGCCTCGCCGTCCCAGACCGCGCCGATCACCTCGCGCGGGCCGACAGGCACCCGGACGATCGAACCCGGCCGGACCGACATGCCGTCCGGCACCCGGTAGGACCATGGCCCCTCCACCGCCACGGGCACCAGAACGGGAACGACAACAGGCTTGTCCGGCAACACGGCGTCCAACGGGTTCGGGTCCAACACACTCAAGGCCGACGGGAATCGGCGCGGATCATGATTATTGCGCAAATCAGGGTGCGATTCGCGCCGCAGTACGATAAAGAAACTGCGAAAGCGGCCGCCATGCGACGGCGCGACCTATCGAGACCGGACTTTTGATCCGCCCGCAACCCTTCAGGAGCGACAGACCCCATGAAATTCTTTGTCGATACCGCCGATGTCGCCGAAATCCGGGAGCTGGCCGAGACCGGCCTGCTCGACGGCGTCACCACCAATCCTTCGCTGATCCTCAAGTCGGGCCGCGACGTGCGCGAGGTGATCACCGAGATCTGCGGCCTGACCACCGGCCCGGTTTCGGCCGAAGTGGTGGCTCTGGAAGCCTCCGCGATGATCGCGGAAGGCCGCGAGCTGGCCAAGATCGCCAACAACATCGCCATCAAGCTGCCGCTGACCTGGGACGGCCTGAAGGCGTGCAAGGTCCTGACCGGCGAGGGCCACATGGTCAACGTCACGCTTTGCTTTTCCGCCAATCAGGCGCTTCTGGCCGCCAAGGCGGGTGCGACGTTCATCTCGCCGTTCATCGGCCGGCTGGACGATCTCGGCGTCGACGGCATGGAGCTGATCTCCGAGATCCGCGCCATCTACGACAACTATGATTTCGAGACAGAGATCCTCGCGGCCTCGATCCGCTCGGCCGACCACGTCAAGCAAAGTGCGATCGCCGGCGCCGACGTCGCCACCGTGCCGCCGTCGGTGCTCAAGGGCCTGGTCAAGCACCAGCTCACCGACAAGGGCCTGCAGCAGTTCATGGACGACTGGGCAAAGACCGGCCAGAAGATCCTCTAGTCGACTGTCCCCGCATCACGATGAAAGGGCGTCCTCCGGGGCGCCCTTTTTTATTGCGATCCCTGCGCTGCTTTGAGAGTCTGGTGCGACCGCCGCTGAATCGCCTGAAAACCGGATAGACCCGCCCGATGACCGAAACCGCGCCCCTCGTCATCGCCACGCCAGCCCTCATGCGGCTCGTGGAGAACTGGCTCGATCATCTCGGCTCGGAACGGCGGCTCGCCGACAAGACGCTGGTCGCCTACGATCGCGACGTGCGGCAGTTCCTGTCGTTCCTGACGCTTCACAATGGCGAGGCGCCCGGCCCGGAAGCCCTGGGGGCATTGCTTCCGGCGGACATCCGGGCGTTTTTCGCACGACGCCGGCGTGACGGCATCAGCGGAGAAAGCCTGGCCCGCGGTCTGGCCGGCCTGCGATCGTTTCTCGGCTATCTGGAACGCCAGGGCCTCGCCAACGCTGCGGCGGCGCGGGCTGTGCGCGCGCCACGGCGCAAGAAGAGCCTGCCGAAACCGGTATCGGCGGAAGCCGCCCGGCGGATGGTCGATGCCGACGAGTCCCTGGACGAAGAGCCGTGGATCGGCGCACGCAACGCTGCGGTTCTGACACTTCTGTACGGCTGCGGCCTGCGCATATCCGAGGCCCTGTCTCTGACCCGCGCGCAGGCGCCGGAACCGGGCGTGGAGGCCATCCGCGTGACCGGGAAGGGCGGCAAACAGCGAATTGTCCCCGTGCTGCCGGTCGTCGGAGAGGCCATCGCAGCCTACATCGCCTCGTGCCCCTATGCCCTGGAGCAGGATGGCGCCCTGTTTCGCGGCGCACGCGGCGGACCGCTTTCCCCGCGCATCATCCAGCTCGCCGTGCAGAAGCTGCGCGGCGCGCTCAACCTGCCGGATACCGCAACACCGCATGCGTTGCGGCACTCCTTCGCCACGCATCTCCTGTCTGGCGGCGGTGATCTCAGGACCATCCAGGAACTGCTTGGCCACGCCAGCCTGTCGACCACTCAGGTCTACACCGACGTTGAGACAGAACGCCTGTTGCAAGTCTACAAACAGGCACATCCGCGCGCCTGAGCGGCCAAAACGTGATTCCGATCCAAAGTAATTACAAATTCAAACCGCTTCGATTCAATATTTTATACCGGTCACGACGATCATCTTCATCGAAGATAGGCATCGCGACGAGTGCGCAATTCAATCAATCGCACGATTTACCAATACTTCATGCCGATCTGCGACAATAGGCACGAGCTGGAGGCACAGCACCTGAAAGGAGGGCCTTCATCATGAACGCTTCCTCATTCAAATCGCCGACTATCGGACTGGTCGCGATCGCCTTCGCCGTCGTCGCCATCGGCGGCACGACGCTGACCGTTCTGTATGAACGCGCCGGCCATCCGGAGTACAACGCCTGCTACGCACCGGAGACCGGTCTTTGGCGCAACAGGAACGCCCAGACGGGTGACATCAGCAGGATCGAAGTGGAAACCGAGTGCCTGGACAACCGCCTGGTGCATCGCATGCGGACCTTTACCAAATGCGCGCCACGCGATTGCAGCTGGGGCTGGACACCGGGAGCCCGCGCGGGAAATGGTCGCTTCCAGGCCATCTTCACCACGTATTCCGCCAATCGGTTCGTGGAACTCGCCGTCAATGACACGCGCATGGACGCCTATCTGGAAAATGATTTCCACGATCCGCGCAAGAAGCGCGAGCGCCAGTCCTATACGCTGCGCCGGGCGGACTGAACCACCCGCAACGGGCCGGGCGTGCGGCCCGCTCGCAGCGCCGTAGTCCATCTGGCCCGTTGCGGTCCTTTGAGATTTTCTTCCGTTGCGGTATCTTGAGTTTCGATGAGGGAAACCCGTGGCCCGCGCGCCGCAGAACCGGCGTCTCGGGCCCGGTTCCGGAGTGCCGGCGCAGCAGCAGGAGATCCGCATGACACGCAAGATCACACTTATCGGCCTGATGTCCGCTTTCGCACTGGCTGCGTCGTCCGCAGTCGCTTGCCCCTACATGAAGCAGGACCAGGTCACCCAGGCGCCAATGTCACCGATCGCCAGCGCCGAAGAATCCGTCTCCAGCTCCCTGGCGACAAACGACCTGAAGACGCTGCCGCCCCTCGACAGCACGACCGCCGACGACGCAGCCGACGACTAGGTCGTGAACGCAAAAGCCCGGACACACTGCCCGGGCTTTCACGATTTCACGGATCCGAGAGAGCGCCTTCCGGCGCTCGATCACATGTGGATCGGCTTGTCGTAGGTTGCCATCGCCGCCTCGCGCACGGCTTCCGACTGGGTCGGATGCGCGTGACAGGTGCGCGCCAGATCCTCGGACGAACCGCCGAATTCCATCAGAACCGCCGCTTCGTGGATCATCTCGCCGGCACCCGCACCAACGATATGCGCGCCCAGCACACGATCGGTTTCGGCATCCGCAAGAATCTTCACGAACCCATCCGTATGGCCCATGGCCCGCGCCCGTCCGTTGGCCGTGAAGGGGAACTTGCCAGCCTTGTACTTGATACCGGCGGATTTCAGTTCCTCTTCGGTTTTGCCGACCGAGGCGACTTCCGGCATCGTGTAGACCACGCCCGGAATGACATCGTAGTTCACGTGCCCCGCCTGGCCGGACAGGATCTCGGCCAGCGCCGCCCCCTCGTCCTCGGCCTTGTGCGCCAGCATCGGACC
>JBFHII010000300.1:0-4322 GCA_041596535.1 Breoghania sp.
CCGAATTTCAGATCCTGCGGAGCGTGGCCGATGCTGGCGAACGGAAAGATGCGCGTGCCCGGCCCGATCTCCGTGTGCCCCTCGACAGCCACGTGCGAGGTGAGCACGACGCCGTCGCCAAGCGTCACGTTGGGGCCGACGACACAGAACGGGCCGATGTCGACATCGGCGCCGATGGTGGCGCCGGAATCGACGACCGCCGAAGAATGTATCCTTGTCATGCGAGACTATCCGTCCACCATCATAGCGCTGATGTCCGCCTCGGCGACCAGGCTGCCGTCAACCATCGCCTCACCGCGGAACTTCCAGATGCTGCCGCGGCTGCGGATCTTGGTCATGTGGTACTCCACCCGGTCGCCCGGCACCACCGGCTTGCGGAACTTCGCCTTGTCGATGGTCATGAAATACACAAGCTGCTGCGCCTCGTTGTCACGCGCCCAAAGGCACAGGGCGCCGGCGGTCTGCGCCATGCCTTCGATCAGAAGCACGCCGGGCATCACCGGCATGTCAGGGAAATGGCCCTGAAAATGCGGCTCATTGATGGTCACGTTCTTGATGCCGATGCAGCTGTCGTCACCGCTCATCTCGATGATGCGGTCGACCAGCAGAAACGGATAACGGTGCGGGAGCAATTTCAGGATGCGCCCGATATCGGCGCTGTTCATCGTCGTCTTGGCGTCGTCAGTCATATCTAGCCTCATCGCATCAACGGGGCTGCCGCGCGAAACCCGGCCACCGTTGCCCGCACAATCCCGCGTGGCGCTCCAGTGCCCGAATACTCAATCCACGCCGGCGCCGCGTTGGCGATCAGTTGGCCTGCGTGTCGAGGATCGGCGCTTCAATCCGCGTCGGTTTTGGTGTTTCCCTTTTGAGCAAGCCTCTTCAGGGCCGCCATTTCCCGAAACCATTCCTTGACCGGCCTGGCGGGAACCCCGCCGTATCGGCCGCCTGCCGGAATGTCATCCCGCACGACACTGACCGCCGCGATCTGGGCGCCCATGCCGATGGTGACATGGCCATTGACGCCAGATTGCCCGCCGATCGCGACATAGTCGCCAAGCGTCGCACTGCCGGAAATCCCGACCTGCGAAACGATGACGCAATGCCGCCCGACGATGACGTTATGTCCAATTTGAACCTGATTGTCGATCTTGGTGCCCTCGCCGATGATCGTATCGCGATTTGCGCCACGGTCCACCGTCGTGTTGCCGCCGATCTCGACGTCGTTCTGGATGATCACGCGGCCGATCTGCGGAACCTTCTGATGGCCCTGCAGGCCCATGGCGAAGCCGAATCCGTCCTGGCCGAGGCGGACACCCGGATGGATGATCACCCGGTCGCCGATCAGCGTATGCTGCACGGTCGTGTTGGGGCCGATCGAGCACTGGCGGCCGATGCGGCAGCCCGCCGCGATCACCGCATTGGCGCCGACAAGTGTCTCCGCGCCGATCTCCACGTCCGGGCCGATCACGGCGCCCGGCTCGACGGTGACACCGGCTTCGAGCCGCGCCGTGGGATCCACGTGCGCACCGGCGGAAATGGCACCGGCCCCGCGCGCATCCAGGGCGCCGGTGGGGCGCATGGCGTCGGGATACATGTGTCCCATGACCGTAGCCAGGGCCCGGTACGGCTCCTGGGTCAGAAGCGGCGTGACGCCTTCGGGAACCCGCGCGAGAAACCGCTTCGCGACAAGACAGGCGGTCGCCTGGGTCTGCTCGAGCAGATCCGCGTATTTGGGATTGTCGATGAACACCAACGCGCCGGCAGCCGCCTCGTCAAGCGGCGCGACCCCGGAGACCATTGCATCGCCATCGCCACGCACGATCTCCGCACCGGCCCATTCGGCGATCTGGCGCACGGAGACCGGCGCCGGCGCGGCGAAGAAGATGGGATCGCTCATGTGTGCCCTTGCTTAAACGAAAACGGCCGCCACCCTGACGAGCGGCGGCCGATAGACTTCAGTGCGGGACGTCAGAAGCGCGTACCGCCGCCAAGCCGGAAAAGCTGCGTTTCGTCTTCATCTTCCTTCATCACCGGGATGGCGAAATCGGCGCGCAGCGGACCAAACGGCGAGTTCCATTCGATGCCGACACCGACGGACGCACGCAGCGCGAAATCATCCGACACGACGGTCGTGCTGCTCGTCGCGCCCTTGTCCGCGTTCCACAGCGAACCGGCATCGGCGAACACGGCACCGGAGAGCCCGAGTTCCTTGGGAATATAGGGGAACGGGAAGGTCGCTTCGGCCGTCACCGCGAAGAAGAGGCGGCCGCCAAGCGCGTCGCTGTTGCCCGTGTCCGTCTCCCGCGGGCCGATGCCGCTGTTCTCGAAGCCGCGGATGGTCTCGCCGCCCTTGAAGAACTGGTCGTTCAGGTTGAGGTCCTTGCCGATACCGGCGATGTGTCCGGCGGAGCCCTTCAGCATGCCGACCACGCCCCACTCGGGCAGGATCTCGTGATACACGCGCCCTTCCGTCGTGGTGCGGATGAACTGGGAATCACCGCCGACGCCCGCGAATTCCTGCTGGAACTTGCCGTAGAGGCCGTCGCGCGGCGCCTTGTTGTTGTCCAGCGTGTTGTAGACCAGCGAGTAGCCGACCAGCGAGGTCAGGCGCGAGCCGGCCGCCGCCGTGAGCGCCGTGGAATACGTCGTGCTGCCATCCAGCGTGATGTCGGTCTCGTAGATCTTGTAGAACAGGTTGAGACGCAGCTCGTCGTCGCGCAGCGGCAGGCCGAAGGCAAAGCCGCCACCGGTCGTGTCCTCGTCGTAGGAGCGCGTGGACGTGTTGTCGTAGACCTTGCGGTAGGCATCCAGCGACAGCGAGATGCGCCGGCCCATGAAAAACGGCTCGGTGAAGGAGAACTCGTAGGTCTGGGTGCTGGAACCGCCGCCGACCGCGAGACGGACATACTGGCCGCGTCCCATGAAGTTCTTCTCGGTGACCGAGACGTCGCCGATCACGCCGTCGGAGGTCGAGTAGCCGATACCGAAGGAGACCTGGCCGGTGGCCTGCTCTTCCACGTCGACGTTGACAACAACCCGGTCGGGCGCGCTGCCGCGATCGGTCGTGATGCGCACGTTCTTGAAGTAGCCCAGGTTCTTCAGACGGCGTTCCGCCTTGTCGATCAGCACGCGGTTGAAGGCGTCGCCCTCGGCCAGGTCGAACTCGCGCCGGATGACGTACTCGCGCGTCCGGTCGTTGCCGCGAATGTTGATCCGCTCGACGTAGGCCCGCGGGCCTTCCTCGATGTAGTAGGTGATCGAGATCGTGCGGTTCTCGTAGTCGCGGTCACTGCGCGGACGAACCTGCGCAAAGGCGAAGCCCTGGCCCGAGACCTCGAGCGTCAGGTCCTCGAGCGACTTTTCGACCAGCTCGGAATTGTAGGTGTCGCCGGGATCGGTGCGAACGACGCCACGCAGCTGCTCGGGGTCGACCGACAGCAGCGAGGTCTGCACGTCGATGTCACCGAAGGTGTAGCGTTCGCCCTCGTCCACCGTGAACGTCACGTAGAAGACGTTCTGCTCGCGGTCGAGTTCGGCGATGGCGGAAACCACGCGGAAATCCGCATAGCCCTTCTTGTAGTAGTAGCGGCGCAGCAGTTCCTGGTCGGCGCTCAGACGATCGGGGTCATAGACGTCCGACGTGCGCAGCCAGCTCAGGATGCCGCTCTCGCGGGTGCGGATGACGTCCTGAAGACGGCCATCGCTGAAATTCTTGTTGCCGATGAAGGTGATCCGCTCGACGCCCGTCTTGTCGCCTTCGCTGATCTCGAACACCAGGTCCGCGCGCCGGTTGGAGCGCTCGATGATCTTCGGCTCGACTTCGGCGCGGAAGCGGCCGGAGCGGCGGTAGGCCTCGAGGATTCGCTGAACGTCGCTCTGGATGCGGGCACGCGTGAGAACCGACCGCGAGGTCGACTGGATGACCCCGGTCAGCGCCTTGTCGGACAGCCGCTTGTTCCCCTCGAACGAGATCTTGTTGATGATCGGGTTCTCGGTGACGGTCACCACCAGCGTCGAACCGCGCTGGACAATCTTGACGTCGGCGAACAGGCCGGTCGCGAACAGCGCCTTCAGGGATTCGTCAACGTCCGCAGGACCATACGACCGACCGGGCTGGATCGTCACATAGGCGCGCACCGAATCGTCCTCGACGCGGGTATTCCCCTCGACGGCGATCGACCGGGCAACGGCGGCCTGCGCCTGGGATGCTCCCAGGAAGGCGGCACCGTCCGGTGCAAGAGCACCCGCGGAAAGGCACAGGATCGCCAGAGCGACAACACGAAACAGCTTCGGAAAAACTCGCATAGAGATGCTATGCC
>JBFHII010000301.1:0-4320 GCA_041596535.1 Breoghania sp.
AGGCGCTCGCCGTGGCGCTCGAAGGCCAGCCCGGCCCGGTGCACATCGATGTTCCGATCTCCGTCGCCGAAGACGAGACCGCCGAGAAGGCGCCCGCGCGCATCGCACCGCCCACCGGTCTGAGAGACACTCCGGCCGCCCCGCTCGACGAGGCCCGCGCGCTGCTCGCCGCGTGCGAACGCCCGCTGGTGATCGCCGGTGTCGACGCGCTCAACGAGGGCGCGGGCGGCGCCATCACCGAGTTCTGCGAGGCAACCGGCGCACCGCTGATCACCACCTACAAGGCCAAGGGGCTGATGGCCGAGGATCATGATTTGGCGCTCGGCGGCGCGGGACTGTCGCCCAGGGCCGACCGGATCCTGCTGCCGCTGGTCGAAGCCGCCGATGTCATCCTGCTCGCCGGCTACGACCCGATCGAGATGCGCACCGGCTGGCGCAATCCGTGGGGACCGGAAAAGACCGTGATCGAGATCGCCGCAGTACCCCGCACCCACGGCATGCATTCTGTCAGCCACACACTCACCGGCGGCGTGGCGCCGACGCTTCGGGCGCTTTCGCAGGGCCTCGCCCCGACGCCATGCTGGCCGGACGGGGAACCGGCACGCGTCCGGCGAGAGCTCGACGCCGCCTTCGCCGCGGAAGACACGGGCTGGGGTCCGGCAACGGTGTTTCACACCCTGCGCGCCGCCCTGCCGGAGACAACGGTGGCGACGGCCGACAGCGGCGCGCACCGCATCCTGCTCAGCCAGATCTGGCGCACCGCCAGGCCGCGGCAGCTGCTGCAGTCCGCCGCCCTGTGCACCATGGGCTGCGCCGTGCCGCTGGCCGCCGGCCATGCGTTCCGGCGTCCGGAGACGCCGGTCGTCGCCTTCGTCGGCGATGCGGGGCTGGAGATGGGGCTGGGGGAGCTCGCTACCCTGCGCGACCTCAAGCTGCCGGTGATCATCGTGGTGCTGGTCGATGCGAGCCTGGCGCTGATCGAGCTGAGGCAGCGCTCGTCGCAGCGCGCCAACGCCGGCGTCGATTTCGGCGAAAGCGATTTCCCCGCCATCGCCCGGGCGCTCGGCGGCCACGGAGTGTGGATCGAAGACGCCGACACGCTGCGGCGCGAGGCGGATGCCGCGGTTTCCCGCGACGGCTTCACCGTGCTGGCCTGCCGCATCGGCCGCCAGGCCTACGACGGAAAATTCTGAGCGCGGCCGCGCTCAGAGCAGCGCATCGAACAGCAGCTTGAGGGCCAGCACGCCGAGGAACCCCAGGATCAGCTTGTCGAAGACCTCGGGCGACAGGCGGCGCGCCAGCATGCCGCCCAGCGGCATGGCGAGGAAAATCGGCACCACGGCGGCCAGGCTCATCAGCCCCATTTTCACGGTGACCAGCCCGGCCCAGACAAGCGCGGGGATCTGCACCAGGCTGAACAGCATGAACAGCAGCGACACCGCGGCCATGAAGGTCCGCCGGCCCAGTTGCAGCGCGTTGAGAAACGTCAGGCTGATCGGCGCGGAGATGCCCGAGGCGCCTTGCAGGATGCCGCTCAGGAGCCCCGCCGGAGGCGCCAGCAGGATACCGGCCTGCATGGCCAGCCTCCAGTCCGGCCGCGCCAGGCGGAAGGCGATATAGAGAAGCACCACCACGGCCACCCCCACCGAAAGGGTTTCCGACGGCAGCGAGGTCAGCATCCAGGTGCCCAGCGTGACGCCGACGATTCCGGCAAGAACGAAGGGCAGCATAAAGCGGCGCGAGGGCAGGTCCTTGCGGTAGAGCCACAATTGCCAGCTGTTGGGAATCAGGTTGGGCAGCAGCAGCAGCACGACGGCGGTCTGCACGTCGAAAAACGCCGCCAGCGCCGGAATCGCCAGCACGGGCGCGCCCGCGCCGGTTGCGCCCTTGAGCATCCCGCCAAGCGCCAGGCAGAGGACAACGACCACCACTTCTACAATCATCGAGGGTCTTCACAAGGCAGGAACATCGCGGCATGGCCGCGGACTTCGCGGGAGTCGCGCAGCCTGTCCTTGGTATACAGAAGAATCCCGCTCTCAGGTAGGGACTTTTCGCAATATCGCGGCACACCGCATGCCCCGGACCGGGCCGCGCCGGCCGCCGGTCAGGGCGTGATCGCGCGTTCCACGATCGCTTCGAAGATCGCGTCGAGCTCGTCTGCCAGCGCGCGCAGATCCGCGCCGCCTTCCTCCATGTAGGGGGCGAACACGTGGCCGGGTGTCTTGTAGGACAGCGTGGCGGATCCCGCGTCATCCTCGGTCACGTAGAAGCGGATCGGCGCCTCGATGCCCGCGGCGAGGCTGGCCTCGAGCATGCGGCGGGCGAAATCGTTGCGGTAGACGCCCAGCACCCGGTTTCCCGGGATCTCGATCCCCTGCCCGCGGGCCCCGTCCGACGCGCTGGCCTGGGTGACCAGCCCCATCTTCTCCGCCTTGATCGCGGCGGCAAGCCGGTCGACCAGCACCGGATAGGCGAATTGCGTGGGATGGATCTTCCAGCCGTCGCGCGGCGACAGCGTGTCGGCGGCCGATGGCAGCGCGTAAAGGCTGCACATCAGCGCGAGCAGGATGAGACGGAGACGCATGGGACCCTCTGATGGCTGGCGTATGCAATGCCCGACGCGGCCATGACGGCGCGCGGGAACGCGACCAAGTTTATTCGAGGCTCCGCGCGCGGTCCGCTCACACGGGCATCACGTTTTGGTGCGCGGTCAGCCCATGCCGAGGGTGCGGCGGATGCGGGTGCCGAGCAGCGATCCGGCGAAGCCGAAGAGGAACCAGAACCAGCCGTGCACGCTGCCGGAAACGATGCCTCCGAGATAGGCGCCGATGTTGCAGCCGAACGCCAGCCGCGCGCCATAGCCCATCAGCAGCCCGCCGACGATCGCCGTGATGAAGCCGACCCGGTCGATGGACAGCGTCGGGCGGTATTTGCCCGCCAGCGCCGCCGCCGCCATGGCGCCGGCCATGATGGTAAAGTTCATCACCGAGGTGGCGTCCGCGAAGACCGAGCGCTCGAGCGCCGCCGTCTGCCACTTCCAGTAGTCCCAGGTCTCCACCGGAACACCGGCGCTGCCTGCGATCTTGGCGCCCCACAGGGCAAAGCCCGAGGTGATGCCCCAGGGCCGGCCGAGCACCAGGAAGGTGGCGATCGACACCCCCGCGATCATCACCGCGCCCAAGAGCATCGACCAGGGGCCATGCAGCAGAGAGCCGGTCTCGCGGGGAACCTCCAAGGCACCATGCGCGCGGCGTTCCAGCACCACGGACCCGGCCGCGATAAGCGCCAGGACACCGGCGGTCAGCGCGAAGGCGCCCAGCGCGCCGAACTGCGTGACCAGCGAGATGCCGGCGATACTCGGCAGGGAATTCCAGTAGCCCATGTGCGCGGTGGCGATCACCGAGCCGGCGATGAAGGCCGCCAGCGTGATCATCATCCGGCTGGAGCCGCCGCCGGCGGTGAACAGCGTGCCCGAGCCGCAACCGCCGCCCAGCTGCATGCCGAGGCCGAACATGAAGGCGCCGATGGCGGCCGCGACGCCGAAGGGAAACACGAAGCCGCCGACGCGCAGCCCCAGGCCCGCGCCGTATTGCAAGAGCGGGAAGGAAATCGCCGCGACGAGCAGGATCAGCACGAACTGCGCGCGCAATCCCGCGCCGCGCCGCTCGGTCACCATGCGCCGCCAGCCGGCGGTGAAACCGAAGCTGGCATGGTAGAGCGCGAACCCCGCGACAGCGCCGATCAGCCCGGCCAGCGCGAGTTGGGAACCGCCGTTGCTCCAGGCCGCCGCAACAATGGCGGCTGTCGCCGCAAATGACACGGAGAGCACACGATTTTGTGTGTTGCTTGTAATCATGAGCCTCACGAATTTCTAGCGGAAGGGGCCGCGCGGTCTCGCGGCGGCCGGTCCCCTAATAGATGGTTTTCGCATTCAGGAAAACCACCCTCCCGGCGATTGCTGCCATGCGTGAAATGCCGGGCGCAGGATGCCATGCGCGGGGTTACTGGCGCCGGGGTGTCCGGCTTCCGGAATTCGGCCGGCGGGACCTCGCCGCACGGCACTAGAACCAATCCGCCGAAAGGGGCGACTGCATGACAGGCCAGGATCAGTTCGGCTACGACGTTACGTTGCCGGACGGCACGACAGACCGCCAGGCGGCACTGGACGCATGGAACAGGACCGTGCTGGCGTTTCTCGCCCACGCGCGCCAGACGCCGGACCATTTGCAGGATGCCCTGCGGCTGGCGCCCGGCTTCGCCATGGCCTCTGCCTGCCAGGGCCTGTTCTGCCTGTTGCAGGCGCGGCGCGAACTGGTGGCG
>JBFHII010000302.1:0-4320 GCA_041596535.1 Breoghania sp.
AGCATGGATCCTCGGCACAAGGCCGAGGATGACGAGGGACGTTAATTTTGTATTCAAAAACAAACCCTTAGCCATCCTCAGGCTTGTCCCGAGGATCCAAATTGTGGCTGGGCCGAACGTCAAGGGCACATGCCCGAGACTGACGACTGAGAGACATGAACTCTGTCACCGAGCCCCGGCGCACGAGGGGCCGGAGCTCATGTCAAACGAGATCTGTGCCGTCAGCCGTCGCGCACCTGCGCGCGCAGCCGGTTTTCCTGCTCTGCCAGTTCCGGCGTCAGCGCCTCGCCGAAATCCTCCTGCTCGTACAGCGGCCGGATCTCGACCTCGCTGCGTCCCGGCATCGGGTTCGGGCAGCGCTTCAACCAGGCGACGGCGTCGTCCATGTCCGCGACCTCCCAGATCCAGAAGCCCGCGACAACTTCCGAGGTGGCGGCGAACGGCCCGTCGATGACCTGACGCCCCGCGCCGTCAAACACCATGCGTTTGCCCTGCGCCGATGGTTTCAGGCCTTCGCCCGCCTTGAGTACCCCCGCACGCACCAGTTCCTCGTTGAAGGCGCCCATCGCCTCCATCGCCTCGCTCGATGGCAGGAGTCCCGCCTCGCTGTCATCCGTCGCCTTCACTAAGACCATCACGCGCATCGGTTCTCCTCCCGGCTGATCCAGCTCCCGCGCGCATTATATCCCGCCAAGCCGGCAAGCAGCGGATTTTCGCGACCCTCCCGGCACGGCGCGCCGTTTACCAAACTGTTGCCATTCTCACGTAGTCTCTGAGATCGGGGGCACGCCTGAGGGGCCGCAGCTTCGGAGACGATCCGCGTGACGCACGCCTGGTCGCATATTGTTGCCTGGAACGAGGACCGGGGCGAGAAACTCGCCGACGCGGTGGTGCACATCGTCGGCCTCGCGCTGGCGCTGGCCGGCACCGGCGCGCTGCTGGTCTATGCCTTCGGCATTTCTGACGCGCCGCTCTATGCGGCCGTCGTCATCTACCTGGTCGGGCTGATCGCCTCGCTGACCGCCTCATCGCTCTACAACATCTGGCCAAACTCGCGGACGAAATGGCTGCTGCGGCGGCTCGACCACTCGGCCATCTTTTTGCTGATCGCCGGAACCTACACGCCGTTCATCGCCCAGATGCCCGCGGACGCCACCTCGACGGCGCTGTTCGCCACGGTCTGGGGGCTGGCGGCCATGGGCATCGTGCTGAAGCTGACGCTGCCCGGCCGCTTCGACCGCGTCGCCGTTGGCGCCTATCTGGCACTGGGGTGGTGCGGCGTGCTGGTGTTTCCCGCCATCCAGCAGGCGATTCCGTCAACGACCCTTTGGCTGATCGGCGCCGGCGGCATCACCTATTCCGCGGGCGTGGTCTTCTACGCCTGGTCCGCCTTGCGCTTCAACAAGGCGATCTGGCACGGCTTCGTGCTGGCCGGAACCGCCCTGCATTACGGTGCGGTGATCGACAGTCTCGGCGCCCTGACGGCCTGACCCGCCGGACTATCGGCCACGCAAGCGCTCGATGAAGGCGATGACGTTGTCGATGTCGGATCGCGAAAGCACGAATTGGGTCATCGGGAAATGCGGCTGACGGAGAAATGCCGCCAAACGATCGGGCGGATAGGTCTCCGGCTGGTCGGCAATCGACTGGAACGATGGCGCACCGACCTCCGCGCGCCCGTGCCGCGCCCGATACCCCGGCACCTCATGGCACCCGGTGCAGTGTTCCGCGACGATGCCGCGCACCGCATCCGGATCGCCGGCCGCCGATGCCGGAGCCCCGATCAGCAGCATCGCCCCGGCAAGCAGGATCATCCGGACGTCCATCGCATGTCCTCCCAAACATCAAGTGACCTTGCGGCAGGGTAACCGCAGCCGCTCCGCGGCACCTTGATATTCGTCAACGCGGCCGGACACGCGCAGCCGCACATTTGTCGAGGCGGATTGCCCGCCCGGGTCCATGCATCCCGATGATTTGAGAAATGGTACGGGTGGTCGGAATCGAACCGACACTCTGTCACCAGAACTGGATTTTGAATCCAGCGCGTCTACCAGTTCCGCCACACCCGCACAGCGCCCCCGCCGCCGCGCGAGACGCGCGTGCGGGGCACGAAACGAGCGCGACTATAGCCGCAGCATCCGCCACGTCAATCGCGTTTGGCGGCCACGGCGCCCCTGCGGTGGATATCGCCACGCGGCAGCGCCGCCCGCCGCCGCACGGGAAATCGACCCGCTGCTGCACGGCGCGCCAATCATGTGGACAGCGTCTCCTCGCGCGGCTAAGAGACGTGCATGTTGCGCCGCCTTTACGACTGGACAATGTCGCTTGCCGCCGGACCGCGCGCGCCTGCCGCGCTGGGGGTGGTTTCGTTTGCCGAAAGCTCGGTGTTCCCGCTGCCGCCGGATCTGCTGCTGATCCCCATGATCCTGGCCGACAAGACCCGCGCCTGGACGTTCGCGGCGCTGTGCACCGCAGCCTCGGTTCTCGGCGGCCTGGCCGGCTACGCCATCGGCGCGCTGCTGTTCGTGCAGCTGGCCGAGCCGATCCTGCAGTTCTACGGTTACCTCGACAAGTTCGAGACGTTCCGCGCGCAGTACAACGACTGGGGTGCCTGGATCGTCTTCGTGGCCGGCGTCACGCCGTTTCCCTTCAAGGTGATCACGATTGCCAGTGGCGCCACGGCGCTCAACCTGCCGGTGTTCATTCTCTCCAGCATCGCCGCGCGCGCCCTGCGCTTCTTCGTCGTCGCGGCCCTGCTCTACTGGCTCGGGCCGCCGATCCGCGCCTTCATCGAAAGACGCCTCGGCCTCGTTTTCACCGTCTTCACGGTCATGCTGGTGGGCGGCTTCGCCGCCCTGAAGTACCTCTAGGTCACGGACTCACACCGACCCATGCAGCACAACCCGCTGATCCATCGCCGGCTGACCATCGCCGCAAGCCTTGTGCTCGCCGGCGCCATCGCTGCCATCTCCACGGCCTGGGGATTCCAGCTCATCGGCGGCTACGCGCCTTGCAAGCTGTGCCTCGAGCAACGCCTGCCCTATTATGCCGGCATCCCGCTGACGGCACTGGCGCTGCTTCTGGCGGCGCGCGGCAACACCGGCGCCGCCCGCGTGCTGCTCGCCCTGGCCGCCATCGGATTTCTCTACGGCGGTGGCGTCGGCGTCTATCAGGCGGGCGCGGAATGGCAGTTCTGGCCCGGACCCACGGACTGCGGCGGCGGCACGTCGGCGCCACGCGAAGCCGGCGCTTCGCTGTTGCAGGCGCTCGAGAACACCCGCATTGTCAGTTGCACGGAAGCCAGCTGGCGGATGCTGGGCCTGTCGTTTGCCGGCTGGAACGTCGTCGCTTCGTTCGGGCTGGTGATCGTGGCGCTGTGGGGTATCCTCAAGGGCAGGCGGCGGGCCGCTTGAAGCCTTGGACGGCGGGCGCCCGGAATGGCCGGGCGGACCGAGGGGGACTGGATCTGATGAGCAGGGAAGACATCCACGCGAAACGCGAGCGCGAGGCCAAGGCCGCGCTGGACCGCCTCGAGTCCCAGACCGATACGCTGGGCAGTTCGGCCTTTGCCCGCATGGCCGACAAGGCCGTGGAACACTTCACGGCCCAGGAACTGGGACCGGAGGACAAGATCGAGCTCTGGGGCACGCGCATCGGACGTGTGGCAGGCCTGATCTTCGCCATCGGCCTGGTGATCTACCTGATCCGTGTCTACGTCATGTGATGATCCACGGGCGGATCCGATGAGCGCAACCCGTAATGCAGACGACTGGGCCGGACGCGCGGCCCCCGATCTCGCCGCTTTCGAGGTCATGGCCCGCGCCGCCTACGCCGGCCTGCCGGAAGCCTTCCTGGAACACTGCGGTGACCTGGTCATCCTCATCGAGGATTTTCCCACCAACGAGATGCTGGACAGCCTTGAGCTGGAAAGCCCCTTCGATCTGCTGGGGCTTTTCGAAGGCGTCGGGCTCGCGCATGGCGGCGACAGCGGTTGGACGGGCCGCGAGCCCAACCGCATCTGGCTGTTCCGCCGTCCCATTCTCGACTACTGGGCGGATCACGAGGAAACCCTGGGCGGGGTGATCAGCCATGTCCTGATTCACGAGATCGGCCATCATTTCGGCCTTTCCGACGACGACATGGAAGCCATCGAGGCGGCGGCGGACTGACCGCGAGACGCGCCCTCACCAGAACGAAAAAGGCCGGACCATTGCCGGCCCGGCCTCGACATTGCAGGGACTGCAGCCGCAGTTACGCGGCCTTGTCGTCCTTGGCGCGCTCGATGGCCTCGACGATCATCTTCTTGGCTTCGTCGACGCC
>JBFHII010000303.1:0-4304 GCA_041596535.1 Breoghania sp.
GCGACCGCAAGGTCCGCAAGCGTAACTTCCGCTCGCTTTGGATCCAGCGCATCAACGCTGCGACCCGCGAGCACGGCCTGACCTACGGCCGCTTCATCGACGGCCTGACCAAGGCCGGCGTCGAGGTCGATCGCAAGGTGCTTTCCGATCTCGCCATTCACCAGCCGGACGCCTTCAAGGCTCTGGTGGAGAAGGCGCAGGGCGCTCTGGCGTAAGCCACGCAGCTTCCGGAATGTTGAAAGGGGCGTGCCTGTCGGGCGCGCCCTTTTTGTTTGGCCCCCGCCTCCCTATCTTGAGGCTCCTGCCACCGACAGAGCGCCGCCATGCAACTCTCCGTTCTCGATCTCGCCTTCATCCGCGAAGGCGGCGATGCCGCCGAGGCCCTGGCCAATTCGCTGGACCTCGCCCGCCATGTCGAGGACTGGGGCTACAAGCGCTTCTGGCTGGCCGAACATCACAACATGACGGGCATCGCCTCGGCCGCCACGTCGGTGGTCATCGGGCACATCGCTGCCGGCACCAGGACCATCCGCGTCGGCGCCGGCGGCATCATGCTGCCCAATCACGCGCCAATGATCATCGCCGAACAGTTCGGCACACTGGAGACGCTGTACCCCGGCCGCATCGATCTGGGCCTGGGCCGTGCGCCGGGCACCGATCAGGCGACC
Source organism: Breoghania sp. (assembly GCA_041596535.1). Lineage (GTDB taxonomy): Bacteria > Pseudomonadota > Alphaproteobacteria > Rhizobiales > Stappiaceae > Breoghania. The sequence continues at coordinate 669 of JBFHII010000303.1, forward strand.
CTGCGCGCCCTGCGCCGATCCTACGAGAGCGCGGACAGCTTTCCGCAGGACGTCTACGAACTGCAGGCACTTCTCGGACCCGTGCAACCCGGCCAGACCATCCGCGCGGTGCCGGGTGCTGGCACCAACGTGCCGATCTGGATGCTGGGTTCCTCGCTGTTCGGCGCGAAACTCGCCGCCATCCTCGGGCTGCCCTATGCCTTTGCCTCGCATTTCGCGCCCGACGCACTGGAACAGGCGCTCGACGTCTACCGCTCCGAATTCCAGCCCTCAGAACAGCTGTCCAAGCCCCACGCCATGGTCGCCGTCAATGTCGTCGCCGCGGACACGGACGCCGAAGCCACGCGTCTGGCCACCTCGCTGCAACAGCGGTTCACCGACATGTTCCGCGGCACGCGCGGCCTGCTGCCGCCGCCGATCGACGACATCGACAGCTACTGGTCGGCCGCGGAGAAGGCCCGTGTCTCCTCGATGATGCGCTGCTCCTTCATAGGCGCGCGACACACAGTGGCCAGCGGGCTTGAGGCATTCACCGCGCGGTTGCAGCCGGACGAGCTGATCGTCGCCTCCGCCATCTACGATCACGCCGCCCGGTTGCGCTCCTACGAGATCCTGGCCGGCATCGCCAGGCAGGCCTGACAGCCGGAATCGCAGGCGGGCGATCCGGCGTCCCTTGACCCATGACAATGCGCTCCCTTGAGGCTTTCGTTCAAAACGGCTACACGCAGGCACACGCAAGGGCACATTTCGGGGACGCCTAGATGGACAATCTCAAAGCCGAGCTGCTGCGCGGGCTGTGGTATGTCGCCATGGTCGGCAGCGACGTGAAGCCCGGCCAGACCATTGCCAGGAAGCTGATGGGCGAGCCGGTGATGATCGGCCGGGATGCCAGGGGCCGGGTTTTCGCGCTCAAGGATATCTGCCCGCATCGCGGCATCCCGCTCTCCTACGGCCAGTTTGACGGCGACACCGTGCAATGCTGCTACCACGGCTGGCGCTTCGACACCTCCGGCACCTGCACCGAGATACCCTCCACACACGAGTATCAGACCATCGATCTGTCCCGCATCAATTGCGGCGCCTACGCGTGCCGCGAGTGCCAGGGGCTGATCTGGATCTATTTTCCCGAAAACGGTGAGAAGCCGGAAGACGGCCGCCAGCCGGAACCGCCGATGCTGCCGGACTTCGGCGTCGATGACGCACCGAAGATCGCCATCATGCAACCCTTCGTCTGTTCGGTGGATCACGCCGCCCTGGGGCTGATGGACCCCACTCACGCCGCCTTCGTCCACACGTCCTGGTGGTTCAAGAAGAACGCCACCAAGCTGCGCGCCAAGGTCAAGGAGTTTGCGCCGTCCGAACTCGGCTGGGCGATGGTGCGCCACAAGCTGCCGCCGCAGAACATCGCCTACCGCTGGCTGCTCGGCGACAATGTGACGACGGAAATCATCTACCGGCTGCCCGGCCTGCGCATCGAGCACATCAAGGGCGACAAGCATTCCGTCGTCGGCCTGACGACCATCACGCCGGTTTCCGAGGACGAGACCGAAGTGCGCCAGATCTTCTGGGCGACGATGCCCTGGGTCGCACCGTTCAAGCCGCTGATCCGCTACCTGATGAACGTCTTCCTCGGCCAGGACCGCCGCGTGGTGATCCAGCAGCGCGAGGGGCTCGTCTACAATCCCAAGCTGATGCTGATCAACGACGCGGACACGCAGGGCCGCTGGTGGATGCAGCTCAAGCGCGAATGGGCGGCGTCGGCCGAGGCCAAACGCCCCTTCGAGAACCCCGTCAAGGCCAAGACCCTGCGCTGGATGAGCTGACGCGCCGCCCGGCGTGGCGCGGTTTCGCGCCTTTGCTCCCCTCCGCTCTGGAAACTGCCCGCATTTCTGCTAAAAGACCCCTCGCCGAACACGCGCCGAATGACGTCCCTGGCGCGAACCAAGCCCGGAAAACACGCTGGTACCCATGTCCGAAACAGATACGCCCGACACGTCCACGCTCGATGCGCTGGAATCCGACCTTGCCGCCCGGATCGGCGGCGCCTCAGACGAGGCGGCGCTTGAAGAGCTGCGCGTCGCGGCTCTCGGCAAGAAGGGCGCGATCTCCGAGAAAATGAAGACGCTCGGCAAGATGACGCCGGAAGAGCGCCAGGTCATGGGTCCGGCGCTGAACGGCCTCAAGGCCCGCGTCACCGACGCCATCGCGGCGCGCAAGGGCGTGCTGAAGGAGCAGGCGCTGGAAGCGCGGCTTGCGTCGGAAACCGTCGACGTCACCCTGCCGGTGCGCCCCGGCCCCGCGACCGAGGGCCGCATTCATCCGGTCAGCCAGGTGATCGACGAACTCACGGCGATCTTCGCCGACATGGGCTTTTCCATTGCCGAAGGCCCGGACATCGAGACCGACGAGACCAATTTCACCGCGTTGAACTTTCCCGAAGGCCATCCGGCGCGCGAGATGCACGACACGTTCTTCTTCCCCGAGAAGGAGGACGGTGACCGCCTGCTGCTGCGCACGCACACCTCCACCGTGCAGATCCACACGATGAAGGAGCAGGAGCCGCCGCTGCGCGTCATCATTCCGGGCCGCACCTACCGCTGCGATTCCGACCAGACCCACACGCCGATGTTCCATCAGGTCGAGGGCCTGGTGATCGACAAGGGCAGCCACATCGGCCACCTGAAGTGGGTTCTCGAGGAGTTCTGCAAGGCGTTCTTCGAGGTCGACGAGATCAAGATGCGCTTCCGCCCGTCATTCTTCCCGTTCACCGAACCGTCGATGGAAGTCGACATCGGCTGCTCCTTCGCGGGCGGCGAGGTGAAGATCGGCGAGGGCGACGACTGGCTGGAAATCCTCGGCTGCGGCATGGTGCATCCCAACGTGCTGCGCAATTGCGGGCTGGACCCGGATGTCTACCAGGGCTTTGCCTGGGGCATGGGCATCGACCGCATCGCCATGCTGAAGTACGGCATGCCCGACCTGCGCGCCTTCTTCGACGCCGACGTGCGCTGGCTGAAGCACTACGGCTTCCGCCCGCTCGACATGCCGACCCTGTTCGGCGGCCTGAGCGCGTAACGCGCACCGCACCGCAGCCCGCGCGCCCATGACCCTGCATTTGACAAATCGAAAGACGAGCCGATGAAATTCACCCTCTCCTGGCTCAAGGACCACCTGGAAACCGACGCCACGCTCGGCGAGATCGTCGACATGCTGACGATGATCGGCCTCGAAGTGGAAGACGTGGCCGATCCGGCAAAGAAGCTGGCGCCCTTCCACATAGCCAAGGTCGTCTCCGCCGAGCAGCACCCCAATGCCGACCGGCTCAAGGTGCTCCGCGTCGACACCGGTGACGGCACCCCGGTGCAGGTCGTTTGCGGTGCGCCGAACGCGCGCGAAGGCCTTTTGGGCGTCTTCGCCAAGCCCGGCGACTATGTTCCCGGGCTCGATGTCACCTTGTCCGTCGGCAAGATCCGCGACGTCGAGAGTTTCGGCATGATGTGCTCCGAGCGCGAGCTCGAGTTGTCCGACGAGCATGACGGCATCATTGACCTGCCCGGCGACGCGCCCGTTGGCGCGGCCTATGCCGCATGGGCGGGGCTGGACGACCCGGTGATCGAGATCGGTATCACTCCCAAC
>JBFHII010000304.1:0-4295 GCA_041596535.1 Breoghania sp.
AAACAGGGACGCGGAGGACTGCGCCAGGGCAGCAATGGTGTCCGCGTCGATGCAGTAGCACGACCGGCGGCCCTCGATCTCGCCGGTGATCAGGCCGGCATCGCGCAAGATCTGCAGATGCTGGGAGACAGTGGACTGGGCCAGCGGCAGGGCCTTGACGATCTCACCGCAGCAGGCACGCTGACGCGGCCGTATGGCGCGCAGGATCGCAAGGCGCGCGGGATGCGCCAGCGCCTTGAATACCGCCGCCAGCCGCTCATCATCAAGCGCGGCGGCAAGCAGGCCAAGGGCGGGCGTTTCGCGATCCGGCAGGCGGGACGCCGCCGGAGCATCCGGAGATGGGGTCATGGTCATCGTGGGGAACCGAAGTTGGGGACCGGGCATGGATGGCGTGGCCGGGCCGGAGAATATCCGGGCGCGAGTCGGCCAGCCGTTATCGTTCATCGTCGATAGACGATGAATGTGACAGAAACAAGGGACGCGGCCTTCAGGCACGCGCCCCTTGTGAAGAACCGGCCTATCGCGGGGGCGGGATCAGTTGAGCGGGGCTTCCGCCTCGCTCCACGACTCGTCTGCCTGCGGCGTGATGAAGATCTGCCCCGGGTAGATCAGGTCGGGATCGCGGATCTGATCCCTGTTGGCCTGATAGATCGTGGTGTAGCGAACGCCCTTGCCATAGAGACGCTGGGAAATCCGCCAGAGATTGTCGCCGCGGCGAATGATGACATTCGGCAGCTGCTTGGGAGCATCCCCGCCATCGCCCTCCGCGTCCTGATCGGCGCCGACCGGAACCAAAATAACGTCATCCTTCTCGCGCTCGAAGGTCACCTCGGCGCGTGCGACGACGTCTCCCTTGACCTCTTCGACCTGATCGGCGCGGACATCGTGCTGGCCGGCCTCAAGCGGCTTGTCGGCCTCGACGAGCCAGCGTCCCTCCGGGTTGGCCTTGGTGTCGCCCACGTAATCCTTGCCGACATAGACGCGCACCGAGCTTCCCGGGTTGCTGGTGCCGGCCACGAACAGCTGGCCTTTTTCACTCTCGACCGCCTCGACGCTGACGGCGGGCGTGGCCGCCGTGGCAGGTGTCTCCGCGACGGCCGCAACCTGAACGGCATCGGATGCCGGCGCCTCGGCTTCGGCGGCAACGACGGATTCCGCAGGCATGTCGGTCGCGTCCGTCGCGGTCACCGTCGCCTCGCCGGAGGCTGCGGTGTCAACGCCGGCACCGGACGCGGTCTGCGTCTCTTGCGAAGCGGCAGCCATGGCGGCCGGTTCCTCGGCGGGAGCGGTCTGAGCGATTTCGGTTTCTGCCTCAGGCTGTTCGGCCACCGGCTCGGCCGTAGCGGGTGCGGTGCCTTGCGTCTCCACGGCAGCGCCGGATGTGTCTGCGACAGCCTCGGGCGCCGCGGGCGCCTGCGGCTCGGTCGCGGCCTGCTCGGCAACCGGCGCTGCGTCGGCCGGCACCGGCGCCGGCGTCGCGGTCTCGGAGGCCACGGTCTCAGAGGCGACAGTCTCTGGTACGACAGTCTCTGGTACGACAGTCTCTGGTACGACAGCCTCTGGCGCCGCCTCCGGCGCGGTCGACTCTGCTGCGACCGTGGCCGGTTTCTCCTGCAAGGCGGCAGCGGCCCGCGTTTTCTCCGACGCGCCCTGCTCCTTGGCCTTGGCGACCACCAGCTCGCTGGAGGCGGGCTCGGTCGCCGGCTTCTGCAAGATGGTGCTGGCCTCGCCCTCGGCATTCATCACGACCAGGACCTGATCGGTCTGCGATTTGGGAACGGAAACCGTCACGCGCTGCGTGGATTCCACCGTCGTGCCGTCCTCGGCAGCGGCCTGAATGGCGACATCATAGTCGCCCGGCGCCAGCGGTTCGGAGAGCACGATCGCCCATTCGCCGGATGTGTTGGCCGTGGTCTTGCCAATGACCGCGCCATTGGCGACCAGCGCCACCTGCGCCTTGGGCGCCGACAGCCCGGCGACAACGGCGTCGCCGGTCGGTTCGATGTGGACGACATCGAAGGTCGGCAGCACGGACGGGGCCTTGCCGGGTTCCTGCGCAGCATCCGGCTCGGCAGCGGCGACGGTCTTCTCGGCCGGCGCGTCGGCGTCCTTTCCGGTGTTTTCCGCCATCGGCTTGAAACTGTCGAAATAGCCCGCCTGATAACCGCCAACACCGAGACCGGCGGCGGCGATTGCGAGAATTCCAGCGATCACAAATTTCAACATCAAGCCGCGAGCCTCTTCCGGATGCCGGACCCTCCGATCGGATGGTTGGGCGAGCGCCCGGCAGGACAGTTACCGATCAGCCGCGAACGCGATTTACGCGCGCGAGGCCGCAGAAACACCAAATTCCCAAACTGGTTATACCGCTTTGCCGCCGACGGCAAGCAAACGCCCGTATATGCTTGACGATACGGACGTTTTGGACCCGTCGATACGGACACAGACGCCCAAAGGCGCGCACCCGGGTCATTCGACGGCCCGCTGCCAGGCGATTCTCTCGCCCGCGCGCGCAATTCTATGACGTCTTTCGGATCAAATTGGGGCCGGCTGGAGGGAACGGCGTCTGCGAAGCCGTTGAAATCCGCCGCACCGAACTCGGCGAAAGCACATTCGACCAATCCCGCTTGACCGCCGGAAGCGCCGAATGCACTTATCCATCATGGCAGAGATTCGAAGCATTTGCGTCTATTGCGGCTCCGGCAAGGGGCAAGATCCGGCCTATGCGCGCGCCGCACAAGATCTTGGGCGGTCGATGGCGGATGCCGGCATACGCCTGGTGTATGGCGGCGGCAGCGTCGGGCTGATGGGGATGGTCGCATCCTCCGTCATGGAGCACGGCGGTTCCGTTACCGGAATCATTCCGCGCTTCCTGCAGGAGCGCGAAGTCATGCTTTCCAGCGTTGACGAGTTGATCGTCACCGAGGACATGCACGAGCGCAAACGCATGATGTTCGAGCGGTCGGAGGCCTTCATCGCCCTGCCAGGCGGCATCGGCACGCTTGAGGAAGTCGTCGAGATGATGACCTGGGCGCAACTCGGGCAGCACCGCAAGCCGGTTCTGCTGGCCAATATCAACGACTTCTGGAAGCCGCTGCACACGCTGCTCGATCACATGCGCGCCGACGGCTTCATCCGGTCGGGCATGGAGGTCGACTACCTGGTCGCCGACCACGTGAGCGAGATTCTGCCGGCCCTGCGTGCCGCCGTGCGCGAAGAACGTCAGCCGGTGCTCGACGTTGGCGCGGGCGACGCGCCCTTCGACCGCTTCTAACCGGCCGGCCTGCCCGCCCCGGCAAGCCCGCGCCTGGTCTCAGACCACCGGCGCGGGACGGTTGCGGTAGCTGCCGACCGAGTAGATGGCGAGCGACACCCAGATAAGCACGAAGCTCGTCAGCCGCAGGGTGTCCAGCGCCTCGCCATAGGCGAACACGGCCAGCAGGAAATGGATCGACGGCGCGACGTACTGCAGCACGCCCAGCGTCTTCATGGGCAACCGCCGGGCGCCGGCTGCAAAAAGGATCAGCGGCACGGCCGTTATGGCGCCTGTGCCAGCCACCAGCGCCCATTGCAGCGGCGGGTGCGTGAAGACGACCGTTTCTCCCAGCGATAGATACATCAAGTATCCGACAGCAATCGGGCTCAGCAGCAGCACCTCGATCATCAGTCCCGGCGATGCGCCGACGGGCACGGTCTTGCGAACATAGGCGTAGATGCCGAAGCTGAGCGCCAGGGTCAGAGAAATCCACGGAATGCCGCCCAGTTCCGCAGCCTGCACGGCGATACCCGTCGCAGCAACGGCAACGGCGGCTCCCTGCCAGCGGGTCAGCCGCTCGCCGAGAAGCGCGATGCCGATGGCCACATTGACAAGCGGATTGATGAAGTAGCCGAAGCTGACCTCAAGCACGCGCCCCTCACCGACCGCCCATATGAACAGCAGCCAGTTGACAGAAACAACTGCCGCCGAAAGCGCAAGCCGCACCACGTGTCCGGGCACGCGCAGGATCGCGGCGATCTCACTCCATCGGCCGACAATCCAGAGGAAGGCACCGACGGAGATTACCGACCAGACGATGCGCTGCGCAACGATCTGATCCGCGGAAACACCGGTGATCAGCTTGTAGTAGATGGGCAGGATGCCCCACAGGGCATAAGCGGAAAACGCGCATGCCAAACCCACGCGCGCCTCGCGCGCATCCTGCACGCCAGAAGTACCGGTCATTGAGCGCGATCCGTGGTTCGCCGGCTATTCGGCGGCAGCCGATGCCTCGTGGCGCCCGCCCAGGAGGCGGAAG
>JBFHII010000305.1:0-4291 GCA_041596535.1 Breoghania sp.
GCCGAAGAAGGAGAACATCACCCAGCGGCGGCCGTCCTTGCGGTGGCCGGCCAGCGACAGGGCGTTGATCGTGCCATAGGCGCAGGCCATGGCCGGCTCCGGCGCGATCTTCGCCACCGCCTGGAACACCACGTCGATCAGCCGCAGGATGGTTTCGGTATAGCCGCCGACGGGCTTGGGCGCCTTGACGGACAGAAGCGAGTCCTCGTCGATCTTGAATTCGACCGGCTCCAGCACGCCCGCATTGGCCGGCACGTCGCCGAAGATGTGCTTCAGCGCCACGTAGCAGGCGGCGACGGCAGTGGCGCGGGAGATGTTGACCGGACCGGCGCACGCCGGGGACGAGCGCGAGAAATCCATCACCATGCGGTCGCCGTCGATGGTCAGGTCCAGCGCGATCTTCAGCGGCGCGTCGTTGATGCCGTCGTTGTCGAGGAAATCCTCCGCCGAAACGGTGCCCGACGGCAGGCCGGAAATCTGGGCGCGCATCATGGCTGCCGCACGGGCCTTCAGTTCGACCAGGCACGCGCCGACGGTCGCGTCGCTGTATTCGTCGAGAAGCGCGTTCATCCGCTTCTCGCCCAGTTCCAGCGCATTGATCTGGCCGTTGAGATCACCATAGAGCGACAGTGGCAGACGCGAGTTGGAGGACAGGATGTCGACGATGTCCTGGCGGAATTCGCCGCGGTCGTACAGCTTGACCGGCGGGATCAGCATGCCTTCCTGAAAGCACTCGGTAGCGGCCGGGTTGTAGTTGCCCGGCACATTGCCGCCGACGTCGTGCCAATGGCCGACCGAGGCGAGATAACAGAACACCGCGCCGTTGCGGAACACCGGCTTGACCAGCCGGAAATCCGACAGATGAGTGCCGCCGTCATAGGGGTCGTTGAAGATCCAGACGTCGCCTTCGTTGACGCCGCCCTGTTTCGCGGCCTTGTCGATCACCGCCTTGACGGCGAAGGCCATGACGCCGACGAAGATCGGCAGGCCGGACTTGCCCTGCACCAGCGTTTCGCCGGTCTCGGCATCGTAGATGCCGTGCGAGGCGTCGTGCGCCTCCGCGATGATCGGGTTGAACGCGGAGCGGAACAGGGTCGCGTCCATTTCGTCGGCGACCTGCTCCAGGCGGCCCTTGAGGATCGCCAGGGTAACGGGATCGATGCTCATTGTGCGCCCTCCCCGTCGTAACGCTTGCCCTGGGCCAGCAATGCCGGCGTGCCGATCACCTCGTTCAGTCCCTTGAAATCGAACATGCGCTCGCGGAAGGCCTCGTTGGATCCGTTGGCAACCAGATTGGCGTAGTAATCGCGCGCGGTGGCGGCGATGGCCCGCACGATGCCGCCGGGAAAGATCACGAAGCTGAAGCCGAGCGCTTCCAGTCCCGCGGCGTCGACGATCGGCGTCTTGCCGCCCTCGACCATGTTGGCCATCAGCGGCACGCGGCCCTTGAAGCGCGCCAGGATCTGCTCGATCTGCTCCATCGACTGCGGCGCCTCGATGAACAGCATGTCGGCGCCGGCTTCCACATAAGCCTCGGCGCGATCGATCGCGGCCTCGAAACCCTCCACCGCGATGGCATCGGTGCGGCCGATGATCAGCGTCTCCTCCGAGGCCCGCGCGTCGCAGGCCGCACGGATCTTTCCGGACATCTCGGACACCGACACCACGGTCTTGCCGTCCAGATGACCGCAGCGCTTGGGCAACGTCTGGTCTTCAAGCTGCAGCGCATTGGCGCCCATCCGCTCGAACACGCGCACCGTGCGCTGCACGTTCAGGGCATTGCCGAAGCCGTTATCGGCATCGACGACGATGGGCAGCGCGATCCGGTCGCGCAGCACCGCGATCGTATCGGCGACCTCGCTCATCGAGACCAGCCCGATATCGGAACGGCCGAACCGCGTATACGCGATGGACGCGCCGGACAGATAGACCGCCTCCGCGCCCGCCTGTTCGGCGATCAGCCCCGTCAGTGAATCATAGACGCCGGGCGCGAGCAGGATCCGCTCTTCTCCCAGTCTTTGCTTCAAGCTCATGTGCTTGTTTCCTTGTCGCGCTCTGCCGCAAAGCGCTTTTTCAGATGCGGCACCAGGCCGCCGTCGGCGAGCATCCGCTTGAGGTTGTCGGGCAGCGGCGCGAGCCGCACCGTCCGGTTCTTGTCCACCAGCCGCAGTTCGCCGGCCTCGACATCGAACTCCGCGATGTCGCCGTCGTGAACATCGTCGAGATCGTCCGCAACGAGCACGGGCAGACCGAGGTTGATGGCATTGCGATAGAAGATGCCGGCGAAGGATCGTGCCACGACGCCCGCAACCCCCAGGTGTTTCAACGCTTCCGCCGCCTGTTCGCGCGACGAGCCCATGCCGAAATTCTTTCCGGCAACGACCACGTCGCCCGGCCTTACGGACGGCGCGAAATCCGGCCGGGCCGCCTCCAGGCAGTGCGCGGCGAGCATCTCCAGCCCGCCCTTCATGTACTGCCCCGGGGCAAGCTGATCGGTGTCGATGTCATCGCCGAAAAGGAAGATCCGTCCGCTCATGCGTCCTCCTCCGCCATGTCGAGAAATGCACGCGGGTCGGAGATCCGCCCGGTGATCGCCGAGGCGGCGACCGTCAGCGGCGAGCCGAGCCAGACCTGGGACGACGCCGCTCCCATGCGGCCCTTGAAATTGCGCGCCGTGGAAGAAATGCAGGTGATGTTCTCGCCGAGCCGGTCCGTGCCATAGCCGGCGCAGATGCCGCAGGCGTTGGGCAGGATGCGCGCGCCGGCATCCTCGAACACCGCCATGATGCCTTCTGCCGCGGCGCGGTCCTGGTCGCGTTTCGTGGCGGGCGCGACCATCAATTCGACCGAGGACGCCAGCCTGCGGCCGCGCAGGATACCCGCGGCCCGCTTCAGGTCCTCGTATTTGGCGCCCGTGCAGGCGCCGATATAGGCGACGTCGACGGGCGTGTCGGGCGCCTCGGAGACCGCGCAGGCATTGGCCGGCGAGTGCGGTGCCGCCACCTGCGGCTCGAGCGCCGCCGCATCGAAGACATGATGCGCCAGCAGTTCGGCATCCGGATCCGTGCGCAAGCCCCGCCAGTCGCCCGCGTCACCGCCCACACCTTCGAGATAGGCCGCGGTGGTTTCGTCCGGTGCGATCAGGCCCGCCTGGGCGCCGAGCTCGGCCGCCATGTTCGACAGGGTCATGCGTTCCTGCATCGACAGTGCGGAGATCGCCTCGCCGGCGTATTCCACCGCCTGGTACCGTCCTCCGTCCATGCCGAGGCGGCCGCACAGCGCCAGCATCATGTCCTTGGCCGTGACGCCGGGTTGCAGCCGCCCCTGCCACTCCAGCAGAATGGTGCCGGGTACGGTCAGCCAGATCTCGCCGGTGGCCAGCACGCCGGCCATCTCCGTCGCGCCGATGCCGAACATGTAGGTGCCGAAGGCGCCGCCTGTCGGCGAATGGCTGTCGCCGCCGACGACGAACATGCCCGGCTTCAGGTGCCCGCGCTCGGGCAGCACCACGTGGCAGATGCCCTCGCCGTCATGAAACGCAACCTTGCGCTCCCGCGCCCATTGACGGGTGAGTTCGAGAATGCGGGCGCCCTCATCGGTATCGCCGGGCACGAAATGATCCGAAATCAGCACGACCTTCGCGGTATCGAAAAGCCCGACGCCAAGATCCTGCAGGATCGGCTCGACCCGACGCGGACCGCCGGAATCATGGATCATTGCGAGATCGACGCGCGCGGTCACCACCTCGCCGGGGGTCACGGCATCCCGTCCGGCCGCGCGGCCGATGATCTTCTGCGCCAGTGTCGTTGCGGGAGCCACCATCACACCAACCCCAGGTAGGAGCGCTGCAACTCGGGATCGTCCATCAGATCGGCCGGCGTGCCGGACAGGCGGATTTCCCCGTTTTCCATGACGAAGGCGCGGGTCGCGATCTCCATCGACTGCAGCACGTTCTGCTCGACCAGAAGAATCGTCAGCCCGTCCCCGTTGAGGCGGGTGATCAGCGCGAACATCTCCTCCACCAGCAGTGGCGAGAGGCCGATGGACGGCTCGTCGAGGATCAGCAGCTCCGGCTCTCCCATCATGCCCCGGCCGATCGCCAGCATCTGCTGCTCGCCGCCCGACAGCGTGCCCGCCTTCTGGTCGAAACGCTCGCGCAACCTCGGAAACACCTCCTGGACATGATCGAGACTGCGGGCGCGGTTGGGTTTGCCGCGGCGATAGGCGCCGAGTTCCAGGTTCTCGCGGATCGTCAGGTTGGGGAAGATGTGCCGGCCCTCAGGCACATGGA
>JBFHII010000306.1:0-4289 GCA_041596535.1 Breoghania sp.
CTGGCCATGCAGCAGGCGATCGCCGACGCGGGGCTTGAGGAGAACGAAGTTTCCAACGAGCGCGCCGGAGCGATCCTCGGCTCGGGCGGTCCCTCGACACAGGCGATTGTCGCCGCCGCCGACGTCACGCGCGAGAAAAGCCCGCGCAAGATCGGGCCGACTGCCGTGCCCAAGGCGATGTCGTCGACGATTTCCGCCAATCTCTCGACGCTGTTCAAGATCAAGGGCCCGAGCTATTCGATCTCCTCGGCCTGCACCACCTCTACCCATTGCATCGGCAATGCGGCGGAGCTGATCCAGTGGGGCAAGCAGGACCGGATGTTCGCCGGCGGCGGCGAGGAACTGGCCTGGTCGCTGTCCAACCTGTTCGACGCGATGGGCGCGATGTCGTCGAAATACAACGACACGCCGGAGAAGGCCTCGCGCGCTTACGACATCAACCGTGACGGCTTCGTGATCACCGGCGGCGGCGGCGTCGTGGTGCTCGAGGAACTCGAGGTCGCCAAGGCGCGCGGCGCGAAGATCTATGCCGAGCTGGTCGGCTATGGCGCGACGTCAGATGGCGCGGACATGGTCGCCCCTTCCGGAGAGGGCGCGGCGCGCTGCATGCGGATCGCGCTCGAGGGCGTGGGCGAGAAGATCGACTACATCAACCCGCATGCCACCTCGACCCCGGTTGGCGACATCCCGGAAATCAACGCGATTCGCGAGGTTTTCGGCGACGACGACATGCCGCCGATCTCCGCGACCAAGTCGCTCACCGGCCACGCGCAGGGTGCCGCAGGCGTGCATGAGGCGATCTATTCGCTGCTGATGATGCAGAACGGCTTCATCTGCGAGAGCGCCAATATCGACGAACTCGACCCGAAGCTGGGCAATGCCAATATCGTGCGCGAGCGCATCGACAACGCCGAACTGAATTGCGTGCTGTCCAACAGCTTCGGCTTCGGCGGCACCAACGGATCGCTGGTCTTCAAGCGCTACGCCGGTTAACCATCGCCCGGATTCGTTACAATTTGTCTTTCAAATTGTCTGTGAAAACCGGCGCACTCGTTCAGAATGACAGCGCGCGGCGCCGATCTGCGGGGCCGCGCGGAAGAACACAACTCAGGAGAGTCTCATGGGCGGTTTGATGGCCGGCAAACGCGGCCTCGTCATGGGCGTCGCAAACGACCATTCCATCGCATGGGGCATCGCCAAGGCGCTGTCCGAGCAGGGCGCGGAGCTGGCGTTCACCTATCAGGGCGAGGCATTCGGCCGTCGCGTCAAACCCCTGGCCGAAAGCGTCGGCTCGAATCTGCTGCTGCCGTGCGACGTCGAGGACATCGACACGGTCGACGCTGTGTTCGACCGGCTGAAGGCGGAATGGGGCAGCATCGACTTCCTGGTGCATGCTATCGCCTTCTCCGACAAGAACGAGCTGAAGGGCAACTACGCCGACACGACGCGCGAGAACTTCACCCGCACCATGGTGATCTCGTGCTTCTCGTTCACGGAAATTGCCAAGCGCGCAGCGGCACTTATGACCAACGGCGGGTCCATGGTCACGCTGACCTACGGCGGCTCGACTCGGGTTATGCCCAACTACAACGTCATGGGCGTGGCCAAGGCGGCGCTGGAATCCTCGGTGCGCTACCTGGCGTCGGACTACGGGCCGCAGAATATCCGGGTGAACGCGATTTCCGCTGGTCCGGTGCGCACGCTGGCCGGCGCCGGCGTCGCGGATGCGCGGCTGATGTTCAACTACCAGAAGGAACATTCGCCCCTGCGCCGCACCGTCACGATCGACGAGGTCGGCGGTACAGGCCTGTATCTGCTGAGCAATCTGTCGAGCGGCGTGACCGGCGAAGTCCATTTCGTCGACAGCGGCTACAACATCATCTCGATGCCCCGGCTCGCCGACCTGAAGCAGCAGGAAGCCGCGCCGACCGCTCGCGACGCCGCGGAATAATTGATATCGCAATCAAAAATGAGTCAAATGACTCACAAAATTCAGCTCTTTCGAGATGAATTTGATGGTTTTTTGAGTCACTTTTGAATCGGTTTCGTGTCGGATTTGAACCGGATCGTGCCTTGGCGCGCGGCGACACTCACCGCGCTCGCCAGGTCCGGAATCAGTCGAAGGTCTCGTCCGGGTAGACACCGAAAAGCAGCGTCTGGTCGATCCAGCCGGACCAGTTGGATCCTGCGATGCGGCAGAAGCCGGATCCGCATTCCGTCACCGAGGCGACCACGTTGGGCTCGAGCTGGGCGACGACGGGCGCATTGGAATCGGGGTTGGAGCGCAGCGGCGTGGTGCCGGATTTCTCCCAGGGCTTGATCAGCGCGGTGCGGCGGCCCGACAGCAGGCTATGAAACACCCAGCCCTCGCCACCTTCCCAATCGCGGATGCGGCGCCAGTTCTCGAACTCCTGGACGATTTCCACCGGCAGGCCGGCGCGCACATAGGTCCAGATGATCTCGTGATCACGGCCGGGACCACGGCGCACGTTGACGCGGTCGGACTTCAGGCTGACGAAGCGGGGCACCGGAAGGCCGCTGGCGCCGCTCTGGGTCCCCTGCGCCATCGCGTCACCGGCGAAGAGGGCGGCCAGGGCGCACAGGCCGGCCAGGAATGCAAAGCGGCGGCGGTTCACGACAAGATCCTTCATGGTGCAGCTCCGGTTCATCAATACGCGGACATGGGCTACGCTGGCTAGGTGTGCGGCAGGCTTTGTTCGCGCAGGCGTCGTCGGATACGGTTTGTTGCGGCGATTCGCCACCCGGACAACCCGCCCCGGCCCCGATTCATCCCTTCGGACGATGCCCATATTCCGGGCAAGCAGAGGCTCCGGCTTGTTTCTCCCAAACCATCTGGTAAGGAAACAAACGGGTGCGTTCGATGGCGCGACAGTCCGCCCACCGACATGGTGGGTGCAACAGGGTTAAAGACCCCTCAACGAAGTGCGGAAGGCGAGGACCGTATGCCCAACAAAAAACCGCTTGTGGTTGTGACACGGAAATTGCCCGAGGTCGTGGAGACGCGCATGCGCGAGCTTTTCGACACCCGGCTGAACGACACCGACCAGCCGATGAGCCAGGCCGAACTGGTCGAGGCCGTGAAGACCGCGGACGTGCTGGTGCCGACGGTCACCGACCGGCTCGACGCGGCCGTGCTGTCGCAATCCGGACCCAACCTGAAGCTGATCGCCAATTTCGGCAATGGTGTTGACAACATCGACGTGGTCACCGCGACGAACCGCGGCATCACCATCACCAACACGCCGGGCGTTCTCACCGAGGACACCGCCGACATGACCATGGCGCTGATTCTCGCGGTGCCGCGTCGCCTCGCGGAGGGCATCAAGGTCATCGAGCACAACGAATGGCACGGCTGGAGCCCCACCTGGATGCTCGGCCACCGGATTTCGGGCAAGCGCCTGGGCATCGTCGGCATGGGCCGCATCGGCCAGGCGGTGGCCCGCCGGGCCAAGGCGTTCGGCATGTCGATCCACTATCACAATCGCCGCCGGGTCGCCGAACAGACCGAGGAGGCGCTGGAGGCCACCTACTGGGAGAGCCTCGACCAGATGCTGGCCCGGATGGACGTGATTTCGGTGCACTGCCCGCACACCCCCGCGACCTTCCACCTGCTGTCGGCGCGCCGGCTCAAGCTGCTGAAGAACGACGCCTACGTGGTGAATACCGCGCGCGGCGAGATTATCGATGAATCCGCGCTGACGCGGATGATCGAGGCCGACGAGATCGCCGGCGCCGGGCTCGACGTGTTCGAGCACGAGCCCGCGGTCAACAACAAGCTGATGAAGTCGGACAAGGTGGTGCTGCTGCCGCACATGGGCTCGGCGACGATCGAGGGCCGCATCGACATGGGCGAGAAGGTCATCATCAACATCAAGACCTTCATGGACGGCCACCGCCCGCCCGACCGCGTGCTGCCGTCGATGCTGTAGCGCGCCGATCCTTCGAGACGGCGCTCCGCGCCTCCTCAGGATGATGTCGATCGGGTGGAAAGCTTTATAATATCAGCATGATGAGACGCATCCCGAGACGCCGTCAGAGGCGGCGTCTCGAGGGATGGGTCCCGGCAACCCTGCACGTGCGACGTCCCGGGTCTGCGGAGCACCGCTGCGCGCTGCACCGCGCCCGGGAAGACAAGCGAGAGATGACACCGGTCGGATAACGCACGCGGGAAATCCAGGGCGCGACATCGAAAGGTGAGGCGCGGCGGGGAACTCTCCGGTCTCGCCCCCACTGCGATGTCATCCCGGCCTCCGAGCCGGGACCCAGTA
>JBFHII010000307.1:0-4286 GCA_041596535.1 Breoghania sp.
CGCGCGACGCCACCCAGGAAACCCACGACTGGCCGGCAAGCGGGAAGCGGAGCTGATCAAATGACGACATCTGTCAAAACGCCCGTTTCCGACCTCGCCGCTCCGCCATCTTTCACCGATGCACTGAGGGTGTGGGCGCGCATCGGAGTGCTGTCATTTGGCGGTCCGGCCGCGCAGATCGCCCTGATGCATCGAGAAATCGTCGAAGAGCGCGGCTGGCTGTCCGAGCGGCAATATCTCAATGCACTCAGCTTCTGCATGCTCTTGCCTGGCCCCGAGGCCATGCAGCTTGCGACTTACGCGGGCTGGCGTCTGCACGGAACCATCGGTGGCCTTGCGGCGGGCCTGCTCTTCGTGCTGCCGGGCGCCGCCGTTGTGCTGGGGCTCGCCGGCCTTTATGCAGCGTTCGGCAACCTCCCCCTCGCCACCTCGCTTTTTCTCGGAGTCAAGGCAACCGTCGTCATCATTGTCATCGAGGCGCTGTTGCGCATTTCGAGGCGCGCGCTCAAGGGCTGGATTCACTGGGCATTGGCGGGGTCGGCCTTCATCGCCATTTTCTTTCTGGCCTTGCCCTTTCCGCTGATCATTGCAGCCGCCGCCACCGTCGGTTTTTTGCACCACGATGCGACACCGATCGCAGGCGCTGGTGCCTCTATGCATGCTCGTCCGATCCGCACCACCGCAACGACGGCACTCATCTGGGCCGCTGTCTGGTGGCTGCCGCTCCTCGCGGTCGCACTGGCATTCGACGCCACCATCCTGCCGCAACTCGCGCTGTTCTTTTCCCAGTTGGCGGTTGTCACGTTCGGCGGCGCCTACGCGGTGCTTGCCTATATGGCGCAAGACGTCGTCAATCATCATGGCTGGCTCAGCGCGGGCGAGATGATGGACGGCCTTGGGTTGGCCGAAACCACCCCTGGTCCGCTCATTCTCGTGACGGAGTTCGTCGGCTACATGGCGGCCTATCGTGCCGGCGGCATCTCTGCCGGAGTGGCGGGCGCAGTCGTGACACTGTGGGCAACCTTCGCTCCCTGCTTTCTATGGATCTTCGTGGGGGCGCCATACATCGACTGGATCGGATCCAAGCCGCGGCTGCACTCGGCGCTTGCGGCAATTACGGCGGCCGTCGTCGGCGTCATCCTGAACCTGACGATCTGGTTCGCTTTGCACGTGTTCTTTGCCGAGGTCAGCCAGTTGCGCGCGGGCGCCCTGCACCTGTGGCTTCCGGTTTTCGGCACCTTTGACTGGCGGGCGGCTGTCCTTGCGGTCGCGTGCGGCTGGCTATTGCTTTACCGGCATTGGGGCATCGCGAAAGTGCTGACGATGGCAGCGGTCACCGGTGTAGCGCTCGTGGCGGCGACGAGTTGATCGTCCGCTACTCGGCGGCCGTGGCGCGTTTGTCATGCGCGGCAAGAATATTGTCCAGGAACTGTTGCGCGCTGTTGCGCCACGTGTAGCGCAAAGCGACCTCGCGGCAATGCGCCCGGTCGATATCCAGCGCGGCGACAGCCGCCTTGCCGAGATCCTGGTCGAGCACGCCCGCACCGCTGTCACCGACAACATCGAGCGGCCCCATCACCGGATAGGCGGCAACCGGCACGCCGCAGGCCAGCGCCTCGAGCATCACGTTGCCAAAGGTATCCGTCAGGCTGGGAAACACGAAGACGTCAGCCGCGGCATAGTGCGCCGCCAGATCGTCGCCAACCTTTGGACCGGTAAAATGCACATCGGGATAGGCCCGCCGCAGCGCGTCCAGTTGCGGTCCGCCGCCGACCACCACCTTGGTGCCCGGCAGGTCCAGATCAAGAAACGCCTTGATGTTCTTTTCCACCGAGACCCGGCCGACATTGACGAAGATCGGCCGTGGCAGATCGTAGACCGCCACGTCCCGGGGCTTGAAGATGGTGTGGTCGACCCCGCGCGACCAACGCAGCAGGTTGGTGAAACCACGCGCCGCGAGATCCTGTTCGAGCGAAGCGGTCGCCACCATGCACCCCGAACCTGCGTTGTGGAAACGGCGCAGCATGACATAGGACCAGCTTTCCGGAACCGGCACGCGGGCGGACACATACTCGGGGAAGCGGGTGTGATAGCTGGTCGTATAGCTGCGCCCGGCCGCCAGCACCGCCTTGCGCGCCAGCATGCCCAGCGGTCCCTCGGTGGCGATGTGGACAAAGTCCGCGCCGCTGTCCGCGATCCGCCGCCGGACCCGCGATGGCCATGTCAGCGACAGGCGGATCTCGGGATAGCTTGGACAGGGAATGGTCTTGAATTCCAGCGGCGTGAGGAAGTCGACATCGACGCCCATCTGGCGCAATTCGCCCGCCGTGCGGTCAAGCGAGCGCACGACACCGTTGATCTGGGGATGCCAGGCGTCGGTGACAATGAGGATCCGCGTCATGCAACGGCCTGCTGCTCGGCCTGTTCCACCGGCTTCAGCATCCGCCCCCGGTCCGCCCAGCGGATCAGTTCCATGGTGCCGTCATGATGCTCGGCTACCGCGGTGCAGCTCTCGACCCAGTCCCCGGTGTTGATGTAGTTGATGCCGAAGGTATGGTGATCGGTGGCGTGATGGATGTGACCGCATATCACCCCGTCGGCGCCGCGCCGGCGTGCTTCCTCGGCAAGCGTGCGCTCGAAATTGCCGATGAAGCTGACGGCGTTCTTCACCTTGAGCTTGGCCCAGGCGGACAGCGACCAGTAGGAGAAGCCGAGCCGGCGCCGCACGACATTGACCCAGGTGTTGATAGCCAGCGCGGTGACATAGGCCCAGTCGCCGAAGTAGGCCAGCCACTTGGCATGCCGCACCACCACATCGAACTGGTCACCGTGGATGACGAGGTAGCGGCGGCCGGCCACCGTTTCGTGAAAGCAGCTGTCGGTCACCTCGACGCCGCCGAAATGCGTTCCCAGGTAGTCGCGCAGGAACTCGTCGTGATTGCCCGGCACGTAGACGACCCGCGCGCCCTTGCGCGCCTTGCGCAACAGCTTCTGCACCACGTCGTTGTGTTCCTGCGGCCAGTGCCAGTTGCGCCGCAGGCGCCAGCCATCGACGATGTCACCGACGAGATAGACGGTCTCGGCATCGTGGTAGCGCAGGAATTCAAGCAACATGTCGGCCTGGCAGCCGCGCGTACCAAGATGAACGTCTGACAGAAACAGTGCCCGAAAATGGCGTGCGCCGGAACGATCGGTCATCGCTCGTTCTCCGTTGTCATTTGACGCCCATTAACGCGATTCACGTCTCAGATTTGTGACACGGCAGACCGGTCTTCCCTGACGGCAGAAGGACATAGTCTTTGACCCGTCGGACACCGCAGGCTAGAGCAACGATACGACAACCATTGCATCATGGAGGGGTCACTATGGATCTGGGGATTTCAGGCCGCCGCGCCATCGTCTGCGCGTCCAGCCGCGGACTGGGACGGGGCTGCGCCACGGCGCTGGCGGAGGCCGGCTGCGAGGTGGTGATCAACGGGATTGACAAGGAACGGCTCGACGCGACCGCGGACGCCATCCGCAACGCGACGGGCGCCAAGGTCATCGCGGTCGCGGCCGACGTCTCCAGCCCCGATGGCCAGAAGGCGCTTCTGGACGCCTGTCCGGATCCCGACATTCTGGTGAACAACAACGGCGGGCCGCCGCGCAAGGACTTCCGCGAACTGGACCGCGCCGCGATGCTCGCCGGCGTGACGCAGAACATGGTCACGCCGATCGAGTTGCTGCAGGCGACCATCGACGGCATGGCGGAGCGCGGGTTCGGCCGCATCGTCAACATCACCTCGATGTCGGTGCGCATGCCGATCGAGGGGCTGGACCTGTCGAGCGGCGCCCGCGCCGGGCTGACGGCGTTTCTCGCCGGTGTCTGCCGCACCGTCGCCGACAAGGGCGTGACCATCAACAACATCCTGCCGGGCAAGATGGACACCGACCGTCTGCGCGGCGGCTTTGCCCGCGCGGCGGAGCAGTCGGGCATGAGCATCGAGGAGATCCGCAAGATCCAGGCAGGCGAGATTCCGGCGAAGCGCTTCGGAACGGCGGAGGAATTCGGTCAGACCTGCGCCTTCCTGTGCTCGGCCCACGCCGGCTACATCACCGGGCAGAACATCCTGCTCGACGGCGGCCTCTACCCTGCCGCCTTCTGAGCATCCGCTTCGGACAACGCAGCACGAACGACACAGGGCCGGTCTCGCAACCGGCCCTTTTCATATTCAGACGCTGTCTCAAGAGGTGATGGTCACCACTTGTAGCGCAGTGCGGCGGAGAGGATGTGAATATTGGAATTC
>JBFHII010000308.1:0-4279 GCA_041596535.1 Breoghania sp.
CGTGGGCTCGTCCATCGGCCGCGCGCTGGTGCGCGGGCTTCTCGGCTCGCTGAAACGCGGCTTCTGAGGACGCGGCGGCCGACGTTCACAAGACGTTCATTGCAATACGCCCGCCCCGGCACACGCTGGGGCGGGCGTTTTCGTTTCTAGCGCGCCGCAGGCGTGCGGAACACGATGAGTGCGAAGAGCACCGTCGAGGCCAGCAGGATCAGCGAGCCGACGGCTGCCACCGGCTCGGCTTGCGGGGTTCCCCCGTAGATCAGCCAGATGCCGACGATGATCATCACGTAGCCCAGCTGCGCGGACCAGAAGTGGGCCTTCGCCAGCCACCCGGTGGCGGCCTGGTGAAAGCGGTCGTAATACAGCCCGAACAGCGCAAAACTCACCCAGCCGATCAGATTGATATGTGCATGGGTGACGTGCTGATCGTGATTGTGCGTGGCGGCCATGTGCACGCCCAACGCCATGCCGATGATCGCGTAGATCACCGCACTCTTGAAGAACCAGGCAGAAATTCCAGACATTGTTCCCCCTTTTCCAGCCCCAGCTCGCCGCGCTGGCAATGCCTCGCTGAGGCGCGCGGCCCCCAAGAAATCCGTCCGAATGCGGAAAGGGCTGGACTCGCGACGCTACCGCAACGTCAGGCGGCAGACAACGGCAATCGCCACATTCCCACCGGCGCCGCCATCCGGTTCCCCGGCACCCAAATCAGTGGTTGATGGGCGGCCGGCGCGGCTTTCACAATGGCGCCCAAACTGGTATTTGAAATCCGGACCATGCCAGCCGAGACACATCACTCCATGCAGATAAACCTTGCTTGCGCCGCGTTGCTGGCGCTCCTAGCCTCAGGTTGCGTTACCGCCTCGGACAACGGCTCGTCGCCCCCCGCCGCGCGCGAAGAGAGCCTGTTGCGCATCTCCGCGCAAGGCGTCGGCACGCTGACAGCCGACACGCCCTACTCGAGCAAGACCATCGAGGCCGTGCATCCCGGTTTCGTCACCCAGCCGATCCAGATCGCGGTCGAGGATCACACCCTGTGGACCATCGGCGCCTTCTACGAAGGCTTTCAGATCCTGCAGGTGATCAAGGGCAAGGACGGCAAGATCGGCGAAATCCATGGTGTGTCGCCGCATCTGACGGGGCCGAACGGCGAACGCATCGGCATGAGTTTCCGCCAGGTGGGCATGGTGCGCGACGATTGCCGTGTCGGCACCAATCTGTGGCGCGGCATGGCGGTCTGCTCCGCACGCAACACCGACAACGTCACTCTGGTCTTTGCCATTCCCGGCTACGGCGGGCCGTTCGATCAGATGCCTCCGCCCGATGAGCTGGCGGACGCAGCGCTGCAGCGGATCATCTGGACGCCGGCCCGCTAAGCGGCCTGACCGGCGCCGGCACCGCGAACGTGACCCGGCGGCCGCTTTGCGCTATGCGGGATGTATGGCCGAGACAACCGATTCCGCCCGCATTGCAGAGCTCGCCGCCGGCATCCGTGCCGGCGAACGCGCCAAACTGGCACGGGCGATCACCCTGGTGGAATCCAGAAAGCCCGCCCACCGCGGCATGGCCGAGGCGCTGCTGCAGGAATTGCTGCCCGATACCGGCGGCGCGCGGCGCATCGGCATCACCGGCGTGCCCGGCGTCGGCAAGTCGACCACCATCGATACCCTGGGCTCCAATCTGACCGCACAGGGCCACAGGGTGGCTGTGCTGGCGGTGGACCCGTCCTCCAGCCGCACCGGCGGCTCGATCCTCGGCGACAAGACCCGCATGGCACGGCTGGCCGTCGACCCCAACGCCTTCATCCGCCCCTCCCCCTCCTCCGGTACGCTTGGCGGCGTCGCCGCCAAGACACGCGAAACCATGCTGCTGTGCGAGGCGGCGGGCTTCGACGTGGTGCTTGTGGAAACCGTCGGCATCGGCCAGTCGGAGACCACCGTGGCGGAGATGGTCGACTTCTTTCTCGTTCTCATGCTGCCCGGCGCGGGTGACGAATTGCAGGGCATCAAGAAGGGCGTCCTGGAAATCGCCGACATGATCGCCGTCAACAAGGCCGATGGCGACGGCGCGGCGCGCGCCCGCTCGGCGGCGTCCGAATACCGCGCCGCGCTGCATATCCTTGCGCCGCGCAGCGCCGTGTGGACCCCGCCCGTCGTCACCATATCGGGTCTGGCCAACGAGGGGCTGGAGGCGATGTGGGCGCAGATCGAGATGCACCGCGAGAAGACCATGGCCAGCGGCGATTTCCAGAAGGCCCGCGCCACCCAGCAGGTCGCGTGGATGTGGTCGATGCTGGAGGACCGCATGATGCAGTCGCTGCGCAACCATCCGGCCGTGGGCGCGCAATTGCCGGATCTGGAAGCCTCCGTGCGCGATGGCCGGCTCTCCGCGTCGCGTGCCGTGGGGCAGATCGCCAAGCTGATGGGGCTCTAGGATGGTCGCGCCGGCGAAGACCCTGCTGGTCACCGGCTTTGGCGCCTTTCCCGGCGTTGCCGCCAATCCGACCGAGGCGCTGATCGCGCGGCTCTCCGCCGATCCGCCACAGGCCGGCTCCGGCGTGCAGGCGCATTTCCATCTCCTGCCCGTCACCTGGGCGATGCTGGAGGAGGAGCTGCCGCGCCTCTACGAAGCCCACAGCCCCGCTGCCGTCGTGCATTTCGGCGTCGCGTCACGGCGCAGGATGATTTGTATCGAGACGCGGGCGCGCAACGAGGCCGCCGGCCTGGACGCCAGCGGCGCATCGTGCAACCGCAGCCGGTTGGACTCCGACGGCCCGGCGGCACGCCCGGCGACCCTGCCGGTGCGGCCCCTCGTTTCCGCCGTCGCAGCATCCGGCGCGCGCGTGCGCGCCTCGCGCGATGCCGGCGCCTATCTGTGCAACGCCACGCTATGGACCAGCCTCGCGCGCGGCCTTCCGGCGGTCTTCGTGCACGTGCCGCTTCCCGGCACCGGCGGCACGGATCCGCGCCCTGACGCGGATGCGCTGGAGGCTGCCGCCCGCGCCGTGCTGACAACCATCGCCAGCCATCTGGCCCAATGAAGCGTCAAATGTGAGGCGTCAGGCTTCCAGTTCCGCCCGGTGCTCCTTGAGAAAATGCCGCAAGGCCGCGAACAGCACCTTGGCGTGTGCCCAGTCGCCCCGGCTGCGGGCGGCGCGAATGTCGTCCTCGATCATCCGGCGGATATGATCCGCGCCGTGGCGCCGATGCAGCAGATAATTGCCCAGGGCTGCGGCGGCCACCTCGGGCAGATGCTCGTGTTCGGCCAGCGCATGCACCTCCTCCTCGTCGAGGCCGCTGAGCGCGATGCAGTCTTCCAGAGAGATCATGTCCTCCTCCCACATCTCCCCATGCCCGGAGGCAGCATGCCTGATCCATCGCTCACGCGCCTTGAGCGGTGTCAAAGCCGCGCCGGTGCGATACACAGGAGACGGAAGACGGCATGCAGCCACGTCACGGATGATACTCGCATCGGGAGACCGCCATGAACCGCCGCGCCTTTCTGTTCGCCAGCGCCGCAGCCCTTGCGGCACCCGCCCGCGCCTGGTCGATGGGCGCGGTCTCGGCCGCCGATCTCGGCATCCGCCCGGACAGCAGCGACGACCAGAGCGACGCGCTGCAGCGCGCCATCGACCACGCGGCGTCCGATCGCGTGCCGCTGTTCCTGCCGCCGGGACGCTACACCGCCGCCAACCTGCGGCTTCCCCCGCATGCGCGGCTTGCCGGGGTGCCCGGCGCCAGCACGATCGCCTACAGCGGCGCGCCGGGACAGTTGCTGCGCGCTGACGGCGGCGCGCATATTTCCCTCGATGGCCTGACGCTGGATGGCGGCGGGTTTCCCCTGCGCGGCAACAACACGGGCCTGGCGTATCTCATCAACGTCGAGAGGCTTGCCATCGACGCCTGCACCATCACCGCGGCCGGCGCCTCGGGCCTGTCGCTGACGGGCTGTTCGGGTACGGTGGCACGCAGCACGATCACCGGTGCTGGGGACGCCGGGATCTTCAGCCTCGATGGTGCCGGCATGACTCTTTCCGAGAACACCATCACCGACTGCGGCAATGGGGGCATCCTGGTGTTTCGCAGCGAAGACGGCGAGGACGGCACGCTGGTGATGCGAAACCGCATCGAGCGGATCGGCGCGACACGCGGCGGTACGGGACAGAACGGCAACGGCATCAACGTCTATCGCGGCAACGGCGCGCTGATCGCCGACAACCGCATGGCCGACTGCGCCTTCACCGCGGTGCGCGTGAATTCGGGGTCCAACGTGCTGGTGA
>JBFHII010000309.1:0-4278 GCA_041596535.1 Breoghania sp.
CATCATGGCACTCGCCATCCGCGTCAACGACTTCCTGTCCGGGCTGTTCCTGGGCGTCGGCATCCGGCTTGTCGATTTCAAGATCGAATGCGGCCGTCTGTGGGAAGGCGAGATGATGCGCATCGTCGTCGCCGACGAGATCTCGCCGGACAGCTGCCGCCTGTGGGACATCCAGTCCAACGAGAAGATGGACAAGGACCGCTTCCGCCGCGATCTCGGCGGCATGCTGGAAGCCTACCAGGAGGTCGCACGCCGCCTCGGCATCCTCAACGACAACGAGGAACGCCCGCACGGCTCCGGCCCTGTTCTGGTGCAGTAGGACGATCAAGCGCCCGCGGTTTCCCGCCGCGGGCGTTGTGCTTCGACCCCGTCGTTCAAGCGATAATATCAATCATAGAGATGCAAGATCCCATGAAGGCACGTGTGACCGTCACCCTGAAGAACGGTGTGCTCGATCCCCAGGGCAAGGCCATTGAGGGCGCGCTCGGCGGGCTCGGTTTCTCCGGCGTCGGCGACGTCCGCCAGGGCAAGGTTTTCGACATCGAGCTCGAAGGCACCGACAGGACCAAGGCGCAGGCCGATCTCGAAGCCATGTGCGAGAAGCTGCTCGCCAACACGGTGATCGAGAACTACGCCATCGAACTGATCTGAAGCAGCGAAGCGCGGCCGTGAAGATGGAGGCCCCCGAGCGGCAGCAGTCTCGCGAAGGCAGCACCCGGATCGTCCGCTTCCTGATCGCAAAGGCCGCCCTGTTTATCCTGCTGCCGGCCGCTCTTGCGGCCCTCGCCGTTTATATGCTCCTTTGATGCAAGCGAAGGCATGCCCATGAAATCCGCCGTCATCACCTTCCCCGGCTCCAATCGCGAGCGCGACATGATGCACGCGCTCGAACTTGTCACGGGCACCAGGCCCGTCGCCGTCTGGCACCAGGACACCAGCATCCCCGACGTTGACCTGGTCGTATTGCCCGGCGGATTTTCCTATGGCGACTACCTGCGCTGCGGCGCCATCGCCGGCCGCTCGCCGGTGATGGCCGAAGTGGCGCGCATGGCAGAGAGCGGACGCCTCATCCTCGGCGTCTGCAACGGCTTCCAGATCCTCACCGAAACCGGACTGCTGCCCGGCGCGCTGATGCGCAACGCGAACCTGAAGTTCGTGTGCAAGGAGGTGAAGCTCGAAACCGCCAACGCCTCCACGCCGTTCTCCAACGCCTTCTCCAAGGGCCAGGTCTGGCGCTGCCCGGTTGCCCACCACGACGGCAACTATTTCGCAGACCCCGAAACCCTTGCACGTCTGGAAGGCGAGGACCAGGTCGTGTTCCGTTATGCCGAGGGCACCAATCCCAACGGCTCGGTCAACGATATCGCCGGTGTGCTGAACGCGCGCGGCAATGTCCTGGGCATGATGCCGCACCCGGAAAATCTCGTGGAACCGATGCAAGGCGGCACCGACGGACGGGCGCTGTTTGAAAGCCTGACGCGCGCCTTCGCGGACGCCTGAGCCTGCGGGACCTCGCCCGGGGCCGGTAGACGCTGTCTCCACCCCTCCGACTGGAGCCGCCGATGCCAGGTGCCATCGCGATTGCCGTGACGATCGGATTGAGCCTGATGCTTCTCCGGCCGGCTGTCATGCGGACGGATCGCTGGCGCGCCATCGCCACGCCGCTGGCCTCGATCATCTGCAGTGGCTTTCTGGTCTCTGTCCCTATCCTGCGCGATCTGGCCGGCATCTGGCCGAGGGCGGCCACGCCATGACCGAGGCCTGAATGGCAGTGCCCAGCGTCAGATCCACTTCAGCAGCTTGAACAGCAGGATCTCGGCACCCACCAGCACCAGCAACGCAATGGAGACCGCGGCGAATCCCAACGGCTCATCGGCAAGGGGAATGCCGCCGACGTTGATCCCAAACAGCCCGGTGATCAGCCCGAGCGGCAGGAAGATCGCCGCCACCAGCGACAGCAGGTACATGTTTCGGTTCAATTGCTCCGACAGCCGCGTGTTGAGTTCCTCCGCCAGGATGGTGGCACGTTCGCGCACCGCGTCCAGATCCTCCACCTGCCGCATCGTGTGATCGCCGACCGCATGCAGGCGGATCCGCGAATCCTCGTCGAGCCAGGACGCCTTCAACGCGTTGAGCTGCAGAAACACGTCGCGCTGCGGAGACAGGTAGCGACGGAATGGCACCGCAGTCCGCCGCACGTCCATGAGACTGGCGCGCAGCACGGTGTGCGACATCTCCTCGTCCTCCTCCAGCCGGTCGACGTCATCCTCGATTTCGCGAATGACGGCGCTGATCTGATCGCTGAGTCCGAGCGCCAGGTCGCATACGAAATCAGCCGGCGAATCCGGACCCCGCCCGGCCTCGCACGCCCGACGAATCTCCTGCACGGCATAAACCTGCCGCTGGCGCAGACTGATGACGCGATCATCCTCCACCCACAGGCGGATCGACACCATGTCCTCGGGCGACGAATTGGGATTGAGATTGACACCGCGCAGGATGATCAGCGTGCCGTCGCTCCGCGGCGCACAGCGCGGCCGGGTATCCTCCATCAGCAGCGCCTCGACGACCAGCGGATCAAGTCCGCTGCTCTCCTCGAGATAGGATACCGAGCGCTCGTGGGTCCGGTTCAGATGCACCCAGCGCCAGCTGCCCGAGGCCTGCGGCGCATCCACGCCGGCCCAGTCAAGCGGCCGTACCGCAACGCCATCGCGCATCTCGAAAGCACAAATCAGGCCCTCGGCCCCGTCCCGTTCCTGAAGGTTCGCCTGTACGTCCACGCTGCACACCCGCTTTGCCGATGACCGGCCGTTCCGATCGCGCCATGGTAGAGCATCGCCACCGGGGGCGAAATCGCCCTAGAGCCGCATCCGACGCGCGCTCATGCGACCCGGCGCGCAGCGTTGCGCGGCGAATAGCCGAAATGCCGGGTGAAGGCGCGTGACAGCGCCGCCGGGCTCGAGAAGCCGACCCGTCCGGCCACGCTCTTGAGCGGCGCGCCGCGCGACAGCTCGAGCTGCGCCAGCGTCAACCGCCAGGCGGACAGATAGCCACCCGGCGTGGTCCCCACCACGGTACGAAACGTCTTGGCGAACTGCGTGCGCGACATGGCGGCGTGTTCCGCGAGGCTTTCCAGGTGCCAGTCGCGCTCCGGATTTTCGTGAATGGCCACCAGTGCCGGACACAATCCGCGGTGCGCCAGCCCCGCCAGCAAGCCCACCTCGGTCTCGCCGGTGTGGATCGCGTGACGCAGCAAGCGGATCACCAGCACCTCGCATAAGCGGTCAAGCACGGCACCGCCACCACAACGCGGCTCGACGACCTCCTCGAGCAGCAAATCACCAACCGCCTTCAAGGCGCTGTCGGCGCGCACCGGCGCCGCAATGACCGGCGGCAACGCCTGCGCCACCGGGTTTCCCTCGCCGCCAATGTCCACATGCGCCGCGACCAGACCTTCCGGCTTGTTCGCCGCGAGCGCGGCAAGAAATTCATCCGGCGCGCCGGAGGGAAAATAGGCAAGACCACCGCCACCGTCGAAGACATCGCGCCCGATGCACTCCAGCGGCAGCCGGCCGGAGGCGGCAAACAGGTTGGGGGCATTCACACGCGGATCACGCCGGCAGGCTGGCGACGGCACGGGACAGACCTGCGCGCTGATCCGGAAGCGCTCCAATATGGCAGACAGGCGATCCAATCGGGCGGGCTGCATTTTCGTACTCTCGATCAAGTTACAAATACCATTTGATGCCCATAGTGCGCTAAGGTCAACCCTGTTCACGCCGCCCATACAGGAGCGGCGCCAAAATTCATCATCCGGGAGTTGATACATGCTCGTACCCTCGCAGAAGACACCGCCGCTTGCCCTTGAGACCCTTGACCACGGCCGCTTCGACCTGGCCTCCGAGACCGGCGACTTCGCCACGCTGGTGGTCTTCTACCGCGGCCTGCACTGCCCGATCTGCGCCAATTACCTCAAGGAACTCGAGCGGCTGACCCCCGACTTCAACGAGCGCGGCGTCACGACGATCGCGATCAGCTCCGACGGTGAGGAGCGCACCCGCGGCATGGCCGAGAAGATCGGCGCCAAGAACCTCCGCTTCGCCCACAGCTTGCCGCTTTCCCTCGCCCGCGACTGGGGCCTGTCGATTTCCACCGGCATCGGCAAGACATCCATCGGCATGGAAGAACCCGCACTGTTCTCCGAACCCGGTGTCTTCATCGTCAAGGCGGACGGCACGCTTTATTATGCGTCGGTTCAGACCATGCCGTTCGTGCGCC
>JBFHII010000310.1:0-4252 GCA_041596535.1 Breoghania sp.
CAGCGTGTCTGGGGCATGGATGAGATCCGCGCCGAGGTCGCCAAGTGGACGCCGTAAGAGACCGAGCGTGTCACCGGCGCGCCCGGCTCGCAGCTGCGCCGCGTTGCCTAGACGCTGGCCAACAACCGTCCCGGCACCCTGATCTGGTGCATGGGCGGCACCCAGCACACCAACGGCAACAACAACACGCGTGCCTATTGCGCGCTGCAGTTGGCGCTTGGCAACATGGGCAAGCCCGGTGGCGGCACCAACATCTTCCGCGGCCACGACAACGTGCAGGGCGCCACCGATCTGGGCGTGCTGTCGCACACGCTTCCCGGCTACTATGGCCTGGCCGTCGGCTCCTGGAAGCATTGGGCGCGCGTCTGGGACGTGGACTACGAGTACCTCAAGGACCGCTTTGCCGTCGTCAAGGACAAGGACGGCAAGGACAAGAACCTGATCACCGAGACCGGCATTCCGGTGTCGCGCTGGATCGACGGCGTTCTTGAGGACAAGGACAAGATCGACCAGCCGGAAAACGTCAAGGCGATGGTGTTCTGGGGCCATGCTCCGAACTCGCAGACTCGTCTGCCGGATATGAAGGAGGCGATGGAGAAGCTTGAGCTTCTGGTCGTCATCGATCCCTATCCGACCGTCTCCGCGGTGCTGTCCGATCGCACCGACGGCGTCTACCTGCTGCCGGCGGCGACGCAGTTCGAGACCTACGGCTCGGTGACCGCGTCCAACCGCTCGCTCCAGTGGCGCGAGAAGGTCGTCGATCCGCTGTTCGAGTCCAAGTCCGATCACGAGATCATGTACTTGTTCGCCAAGAAGTTCGGCTTCGACGAGCCGTTCTTCAAGAACATCAAGGTGGAGGGCACCGAGCCGCTGGTCGAGGACATCACCCGCGAGTTCAACCGCGGCATGTGGACCGTCGGCTACACCGGACAGTCTCCGGAGCGTCTGAAGAAGCACATGGCGAACCAGCACACCTTCGACCGCACGACCCTGCGGGCGACCGGTGGTCCGTGCGACGGCGACTTCTACGGTCTGCCGTGGCCGTGCTGGGGCACACCGGAGATGAACCATCCGGGCAGCGCGATCCTCTACAACCCGGATATTCCGGTGGCCGAAGGTGGCCTGCCGTTCCGCGCCCGCTACGGTGTGGAGCGCAACGGCGACAACCTGCTGGCCGAGGGCTCCTGGCCGGTCGGTTCGGAGATCGAGGACGGCTATCCCGAGTTCACCATGGCCATGCTGCAGCAGCTTGGCTGGGACGGGGACCTGACCGAGGAGGAACGCTCCGCGATCGATGCGGTGGCCGGCGAGAAGACCAACTGGAAGACCGACCTTTCCGGCGGTATCCAGCGCGTCGCCATCAAGCATGGCTGCGCGCCCTACGGCAACGCCAAGGCGCGGACCGTGGTGTGGACCTTCCCCGATCCGGTGCCGCTGCATCGCGAGCCGCTGTACACCAACCGCCGGGATCTGCTGGACAAGTACGCCACGTACGAGGACCGGCATTTCTACCGCCTGCCCACCGCCTACCAGTCGATCCAGGAGATCGACTATTCCAAGGACTTCCCGATGATTCTGACGTCGGGCCGTCTGGTGGAATACGAAGGCGGCGGCGACGAGACCCGGTCCAACCCGTGGCTGGCTGAGCTGCAGCAGGACATGTTCTGCGAGATCAACCCCGCCGACGGCAACGACCTGGGGATCCGCGACGGCGAGATGGTCTGGGTCCACGGTCCGGAGGGCGGCAAGGTCAAGGTCATGGCCATGCTGACCGAGCGGGTCGGCAGGGGCGTCGCCTTCATGCCGTTCCACTTCGGCGGCCACTTCCAGGGCGCGGATCTGCGGTCTAAATACCCCGCGGGCGCTGACCCGTATGTCCTCGGCGAGTCGACCAATACGGCTCAGACCTACGGCTACGATTCAGTCACCCAGATGCAGGAAACCAAAGCCACGCTCTGTCGTATCGAGCGGGCCTGAGGGAGGAAAAACGCATGGCACGGATGAAATTCCTGTGTGACGCGGAGCGCTGCATCGAGTGCAATGCCTGTGTCACCGCCTGCAAGAACGAACATGAGGTGCCCTGGGGGATCAACCGCCGGCGTGTCGTCACCATCCAGGACGGCAAGCCGGGCGAACGGTCGATCTCGGTCGCCTGCATGCACTGCTCGGACGCACCCTGCATGGCGGTGTGCCCGGTGGATTGCTTCTACCAGTCCGATGAGGGCGTGGTGCTGCACTCCAAGGACCTGTGCATCGGCTGCGGCTACTGCTTCTACGCGTGCCCCTTCGGCGCGCCGCAGTATCCGCAGGCGGGCAACTTCGGCTCGCGCGGCAAGATGGACAAATGCACCTTCTGTGCAGGTGGTCCGGAAGCCGACAACTCGGCGGCCGAGTTCCAGAAGTACGGCCGCAACCGCCTGGCCGAGGGCAAGCTTCCGCTGTGTGCGGAAATGTGCTCGACCAAGGCGCTGCTTGCCGGCGATGGCGACGTCGTCTCGGCGATCTATCGCGAGCGCGTGGTCGCCCGTGGCTTCGGCTCCGGCGCCTGGGGCTGGGGCACCGCCTACGAGCAGAAGAGCGGCGCGTTCTGAGCGGAGCCCGCATGACATGACAAGGGGGAGGCGGTCTTCGGGCCGCCTCTTCGGCTGCGGCCGGACGAAAGTGCTGCGTGTCGCGTGACGGTTGTCCCAGTGGCGGCTGGCCCAGTGGCGGCTGTCCTGTGACGCATGTGCCGTTGGTCGAAGCGGACCATCGGGGCCGGCGTTGTTGCGCTTTCACATGGCAGGGGTATGCTTCCCGAACGGCATCGTGTGCCCGCAGGCGCGCGTTTCCGCGCCGGCCTGACGCGCGAGCGGTTGCGCCCAAAGGGGAACCCGATCGGGGTGTCCAATCGGGGTGCTTCATGACTTGGCGATGGCGCCGGCGAAGGGGCTGCTGTCTTCGATGTCCGGATGCATCGGCGCGCTAACGGGGTGAAACCCGAGCCACAACAAAGTCACCATAAAAGGACTGAACGATCAGATGGGTGTTGGACGGAGCGTGATGGCCGGTTTGCTGGTGGCGGTGTTCGCCCTGGGGCTGGCGGGCTGCCGGGAATCCGAACAGGATCGGCCGCTGAGCTATGAGCACGGTGTCTATGGCGGCAAGCCGGACACGGCGCTGACGGATGAACAGCGGCGCGAGCTTCAGCATCGTGGCATGAACCAGAAATTCTGATCCCGCTGCGGCGGGAAGGGCGCAAGCATCACGCCTGACGCCCGTTCCGCCGCCGGCACGACAACAGGATCAAAGGCCGATCTCAGGCCCTTAGGAGAAATCTCATGGACCGAACCATTTCGATTTCGGCGGCGTTGAAACGGGCAATGCGTTCCGGCGCGACACTTCTGGTCCTTTGCATGCTGGCACTCGGCGTGCATTCAGCCGGCCTGGGGACGGGCCTGGCCCATGCGCAGCCC
Organism: Breoghania sp.; assembly: GCA_041596535.1. GTDB lineage: Bacteria > Pseudomonadota > Alphaproteobacteria > Rhizobiales > Stappiaceae > Breoghania. Next base: position 3,456 of record JBFHII010000310.1, read on the forward strand.
GCAAGCGTGCCGCCGGCACTGCAGCAGAGCCCGGACCAGGGCCAGGTTCCCGGTGATGCGCTCGGTGCCAGCTCCGATGCCGATTTGTGGCGCGCGGTGCGCGGCGGCCTGCAGGGCACGGTGTCGATTCCCGACAAGAAGGCCGGGCAACTGATCCAGTCGGAGGGCGACAACTGGCGCGCGTTCCGCAACGGGCCGCTGGCCAACTACGGCACCTGGGCGCTGCTGGGCATCGTCGTGTTGCTGGCGCTGTTCTTCGCCCTGCGCGGCCGCATCCGCATCGAGCATGGCAAGGCCGGCGTCACCATCACCCGTTTCGCCATGGTGGAGCGCATGGGGCATTGGCTGCTTGCGGTATCCTTCCTCGTGCTTGCAGTCACCGGACTGAACGTGCTGTACGGCCGCTATGTCCTGCTGCCGGTGATCGGCGACAGCGCCTTCTCCGCCATCACCCTGTGGGGCAAGTACCTGCACAACTATCTCGCCTTCGCGTTCATCGCCGGACTGGTGATGGTGTTCGTCATGTGGGTGCGCCACAACATTCCCGGCAAGTTGGACCTGATCTGGCTGATGAAGGGCGGCGGGCTGTTTTCCAAGAACGTTCACCCCGACTCGCACAAGTTCAATGCGGGTCAGAAGATCATCTTCTGGTCGGTGATCCTGGGCGGCGCTTCGGTGGCGATCTCCGGGTGGGCTCTGCTGTTCCCCTTCACCACGAGCCTGTTTTCCGACACCTTCGCGCTGATCAACACGGTCGCCGGAACCGATCTGCCGACACCGCTGGCCGCCATTCACGA
>JBFHII010000311.1:0-4243 GCA_041596535.1 Breoghania sp.
GAGCGTCTTGTCGAGCACCGCCTCCAGTTCCTTCGACGGAAAGGCGACAGCCTCGCGGCCCTGGCGGCGGTTGATGTAGGGGTGGACCATGCCGCCCTGGATAGGGCCGGGGCGGACGATCGCCACCTCGATGACCAGGTCGTAGAATTCCCTCGGCTTGAGCCGCGGCAGCATGGACATCTGCGCCCGGCTCTCGATCTGGAACACGCCGAGCGTATCCGCGCGCCGGGTCATGGCGTAGACGCGATCGTCCTGGTCGCGCAACACATCGGCGAGCGTCAGCGGGATGCCGTAGTGGGTCTGCATCAGCTCGAAGGCCTTGCGCACGCAGGTCAGCATACCCAGTGCCAGAACGTCGACCTTCAGGATGCCAAGCGCGTCGAGATCGTCCTTGTCCCACTCCACGAAGGTGCGGTCCTCCATCGCCGCATTGGCAACAGGGATGCAATGGTCCAGCCGGTCCTGGGTAAGCACGAAGCCACCCACGTGCTGGCCGAGATGGCGCGGAAAGCCGATCAGCTGCTTGACCAGGGCGAGCACCATGGCGAGCGCGGGATCCCCGGGGTCCAGCCCGGCCGCGGCGACCATCTCGAGTTCCAGCCCCTTCGACGAACTGCCCCAGCGCAACCCGTTCAGCGCCTCCACCACGTCGGCCGAAAGCCCGAACACCTTGCTCACCTCGCGGATGGCGCTGCGGCTGCGGTAGGTGATGACGGTGGCGGCGAGCGCCGCGCGCTCGCGGCCGTACTTCGCATAGAGATACTGGATCACCTCCTCGCGCCGCTCGTGCTCGAAATCCACGTCGATGTCCGGCGGCTCGTCACGCTCGGTCGACAGAAACCGCCCGAAGACGAGATTGCCGACCATCGGATCGACCTCGGTCACGCCGAGACAGAAGCACACGGTGGAATTGGCCGCCGATCCGCGCCCCTGGCACAGGATCCCGCACTCCTCGCGCGCGTAGCGGACGAGATCATGCACGGTGAGAAAATACGGCGCGTACTGCTTTTCGGCGATCAACCTGAGCTCGGACAGCACCCCGCGCCTGACCTTGAAGGGAATGCCGCCGGGATAACGCTTCTTCGCACCCTCCCAGGTCAGCCGTTCCAGCGTCTGCTGCCCGGTCTCCCCCGGCCCGATCGTCTCTTCGGGGTAGTTGTAGCGCAGGTCGTCGAGCGAAAACCGGATGCCGCGCGCGAAGCGCTGCGTCTCGTCGATGGCGTCCGGATGCTCGCGGAACAGCCGCGCCATCTCGTGAGGCGGCTTGATATGCCGCTCGGCGTTCGCCTCCAGCCGCCGCCCGGCGGTCTGCAGCGTGCAGTGCTCACGCACGCAGCTCAGCACGTCCTGCAGCGGCCGGCGTTCCGGCACATGATAGAGAACCTCGTTGAGGGCGATGAGCCGCACCCGCGCGCGATCCGCCAAGGCGGCCAGCCGGTTGAGCCGGGCGCGATCATCGCCCTTATGGCGGCAGGCAGCGCCCAGCCACACCCGCCCCGGCGCGCGGGCTGCGAGCGCGCGCAAGGCGCCCTCGACCCGCTCTTCCTCCGGCGCATCGGGCGCGAGGATGAACTGCTGGCCCTCGGCATGGTCCTCGAGGTCACCGATGCGCAAGAGACACTCACCCTTCTTCGCCCGGCGGTTGCCCAGGCTCAACAGCGCGCAAAGCCGGCCGTAAGCAGCACGATCCACCGGACAGGCGATGATGTCCGGCGTGCCATCGCAGAACACCAGCCGGGTGCCGACGAGATAGCGGAAGCGCGGCGCGAACTCGACGACCTGACGCATCGCCACATGCGCGCGGACGGCGCCGGCGAAACTGTTGCGGTCGCACAGCGCCAGCCCGCCCAGACCGAGGCGCGCTGCCTGGCCGACAAGCTCCTCGGGATGCGAGGCGCCGCGCAGGAAAGAGAAGTTGGAAAGCGCGCCGATCTCGATGTAGCTCATGCGAACTACCCGTGGATGAACCAGCGCGGACGGTCGGTCTCGGTGGTGTAAAGCCCCTCACGGAACAGCCAGAAGCGCCGCCCCGACGCATCCTCGGCGGTGTAATAGTCGCGCGTCAGAGCCCCCTCGCCCGGCTGCCACCATTCGACACCGATACGCTCCGGCCCCGCCGCCTTGACGAAGCGGTAGCTCTGCCGCCGCCACTCCATGCGCACCGGCGGCCCGTCCGGCACCTCGGCCACCACGGACACAGTTTCCGGCGCGGGCAGCAGCCGCAGCGGCCGTTTCAGCTCGACATCCGGCGCGACCGCGCTTCCATCATGCCCCGCCTGCGCCACCGCCGGCGCCAGGGTGGCGGCGCGCTCGGGGATATGGGTGTCGGAAAACCGGGGCCGCAACACCGCCTGCGCGCCCAGCCGGCTCGACAGCCGGTCGACCAGCAGATCCAGATCGATGGCGCCGTCGCCGGTGCCGAAGGCGCCGGTCTGCACATCGGGCAGCTGCGAGACGGATGTCGCCGCGAGCTGGATCGTCTCGATGCCGAAGCCGGCGTCGAATTCCTCGACCAGCTTGTCGATGCGGTTGGCGAACAGCCGCGACACATGACCGGCATCGCGGGTTGCCTGCGCCGCGTTGACCGCCAGATGCATCAGCTTGTGATCCACGCGATAGAGCATCAGATGGAACGTCTGCGCCCCCAGCCCCGCCTGCTCGAGCTGCGCGGACAGCTGCTGCGCCAGATCGCGCGCCGTCAGCAGAACGTCGTCGATCAGCGCGATGGGTTCGGCAAAGCCGCGCCGCGCGCGATAGTCGGTGAGCGGCAGGCGCGGCACCAGCGGCTCGCGCGCCCGCCCCAGCGCCTGATCCAGCCGGGTCAGCAGCGACAGGCCGAAGCGGGCGCCCAGCGCCGCGCGGTCGCGCCCGAACAGTTGCCCGATGGTCTTCAGGCCCATCTCGTGCAGCCCGGCGATCTGCTCCGCGCTCAGCCGCAGCGCCGCCACCGGCAACGGGCCGAGCGCCTCGACAAGCCCCGGGCCCTGCGCCTCGAGTGCCGGTCGCGGCTTGCCGTGCCTGTGGAACCCCGCGCCTGCATCACGCAAGGCACCGGCTGACGGCGGCCTCCCGTCGTCATGCTCAGAACCGCACGGCCGCACGATCTGTCCCGGCGCGAAGCGGCCCAGGGCCAGCGCCGCGCCGATGCTCGATGCGATGGCGCCCTGCACGGAAAACCCGAAGCCCTGCAGCCGCCGCACCGCCATCTCCAGCATGGCGCGCTCGCCGCCGAACAGATGAGACACACCCGTGATATCGACGCACAGATCCTCATGCACCGACCAGTCACGGACCACCGCGACGATCGGCGAGAGATTGCTGTGCCAATCGGCAAAGCCGGTGAACAGCCGCTCGGTTTCCGCCCGGTCGATCTCGCGCGCGACAAGCCCGGGGCACATGGCGCGCGCATCGCTCAGCGTCTGGCCGGTCGCCAGACCAAAGGTCCCCGCCCGGTCATCGAGCGCCACCAGGCGCATGGCGTTGTTCTGACGCTCGTAGAGCACCAGCGGCGCGTCGCTGCCAGCCAGCAGCGGGTCATGCCGTTTCAGGCAGTCGGTCGGCCAGCGCGGCAGATGCAGCACCAGGTAGCGCCGCTCCGCGATCGTCCGCATTTCCTGTTGGTGCAAGTGCAAAGCCATTGTCCGTCCAGTCCACAGTCCATGTGTCGCCCCCAGTCTGACCGCCCGCCCGTCCCGGTCCCTTCTCCAGCGTGACCTGCCAGCGCGCGCGACCCGGCGCGCGGCTGTCGAACGGCATCGCCGCGCTGGCTTCCGGCGTCACACGCCAGCGGAAGCTGGCCGCACTGGCCTCCCGCCCCGAGCCGTAGCGCATGAGAAAGATCGAGGCGCCGGCGGCTTCCGCCCGCAGCCCCAGCCGCCGCGAGGCCGTGAAATCCAGCGCCTTGTGAGGACGGCCGATGTCGGCGATGACGGCGGCCACGGCCGGACAGGCGGCCGCCTCCTCCCCCGCCCACAGAAGGTCGGCGATCGAGCGCGTCCGGCCGATGATCAGATGCGCGGGATCGAGCCCGAATCCGGCAATCCCCGCGCCATGCGGCAGGCCGTACTCCTGGCCCTCATGGGCGATCTGCAGCCAGATGACCGCGTGGCGCGTGGCGTCGAGAAGCCCGCGGATCTGTCCCAACGTGAAGCCGAAGACCCCGGCGGACTGGCTGAAATGATCGGTCCAGACCTCGTGCAGGACGCCTGCAGGGCTGCTGAGAAACGGCACACCGGCTGGCCGC
>JBFHII010000312.1:0-4219 GCA_041596535.1 Breoghania sp.
CGAGGCGATCACCTTTGACAGCGCCGCCATGCCGATGAGCGACAGCGAGGTCTCCTTCGGCGCCATGTGGAGCGATGACGCCAACGGCAAGGCCACCTTCCGGCAGAAGTCCGGCATGGTCGGTGTCGGCCTGTATCTGGACTCCATCGGCGAGGTGAAGTCCAACCGCATGCTCGACGTCTACAAGACGGAGGAGGAAGCCCGCCGCGTCTATGCCGCCTGCGCCGATTTCATCATCGCGCACAAGGCCAATGTCGCGGCCTTCTGGAACAACGCCACCGAGGCCACCAACGCCTACAAGCAGGCCGGTGCCACCATCGGCCAGACCTGGGACACGACGGGCCTGCTGCTCAACCGCGAGGATGCGAAGTACAAGTACCGCATGCCCAAGGAAGGCGGCATCACCTGGATGGACTCCATGGGCATCCCGACGGGCGCGGAGAACGTCGAGCAGGCCTACGCCTTCATCAACGCCATGCTGGACGCCGAAATGGCCGGCATGTTCTCCAAGAACACCGGCTACAACTCGGCCGTGCTCGGCGCCGCCGACCACGCGGGCGACGAATACAAGGCCCAGTTCAACGAGGTCTACAACGCCGACAACCTCGCCAACCTGTGGTGGTGGCAGGCGGATCAGCCGTGGACCTCGCCGCTCGTCGGCGAGTTCGTGGACAAGATCACCAACTCCTGATCGCAGGAGGCGCCGGGCCGCGGCAGATGTCGCGGTCCGGTGTCTTTTCGCATTTCCGCGTCAACGGAGTGCTTTCGACAAGGCTCGTGCCCTGCGGTCGTCATCCTCGGCCTTGTGCCGAGGATCCATCGCGTGCAGCGGTCCCGGATGCTCGGGACAAGCCCGAGCATGACGACCGATAAATTGAGCCTGCCCTTCGGGATGAGCGGCGCACATGCACCGTCCGAAAACTCCCGAACCCGAACCATTGCCTGTGGAGCAGACCCCGATGCACGGCCAGGACGTAGCGCTTGATGACGTCTCGATGAAATTCGGCGACTTCACCGCCGTGCACGAGACGGACCTGACCATCAGCGCGGGGCAGTTCTTTTCCATTCTCGGCCCCTCGGGCTGCGGCAAGACCACCATCCTGCGCATGATCTCGGGCTTCCTGCAGCCCACCACCGGCACGATCTCCATCGGCGGCAAGCCGATGTCCGGCATCGGGCCCAACAAGCGCCCCACGGCGCTGATCTTCCAGAATCTCGCGCTGTTCCCGCTGATGAGCATCTGGGAGAACGTCGCCTTCGGGCTGGAGGCGCGCGGCATGCCGAAGCGCCAGCGCCGGGCCCGCGCCGAGGAACTTCTGGCGCTCGTGGCGCTCGACGGTCAGGCGGAGAAGAAGCCGGGCGAACTCTCCGGCGGCCAGCGCCAGCGCGTCGCCGTGGCCCGCGCGCTGGCCGTGGAACCCGCGGTGCTGCTGCTCGACGAGCCGCTGTCGGCGCTGGACCTGAAACTGCGCCAGCACATGCGCGCGGAGCTCAAGGAGATCCAGCGCAAGACCGGCGTCACCTTCATCTACATCACCCACGACCAAGGCGAGGCGCTGACCATGTCCGACAGCATCGCCGTGATGAACGCCGGGCGCATCGAGCAGGTCGCCACCTCCGACGAGATCTACGAGAACCCCGCCTCCCCCTTCGTGGCAACCTTCGTGGGCGAACAGAACGTCTTCCGTGGCCGCATCAAAGGGAGGGCCAACGGGCTGGCGCAGGTGGAGACGCCGCTCGGCACTTTCACCGGGCAGACCCGCGACGGCCTGAAGGAGGGCGACGAGGCGATGCTGTTCATCCGCCCGGAACGGCTGGCGCTCGCCGCCGGCGCGGACGCTTACCAGAACACCCTGACCGCCGATCTGGAACGGCGCGACCTGGAAGGCGCCTTCGTCAACCTGTTCATGCGCGCCGACGACACCCGCGTCTCCCTGCATCTGACCAACGCCGGAGAGGCCGGCCGCAACCTCAGCGGACCGCAGACCATCGGCTTCAACGCCGATGACGCGATCGTCATGCCCGCGGGAGACCTGGCCCGTGAGTAGCCTGATCAGGAGCTACGGGCGCGGGCTGACGGCCGTCTTCACGCTGCTGACGCTTGCTTGGATCTTCGGGCTGATCCTGCTGCCGCAGATCCGCATGATCGAACGCGCCTTCATCTACGAGGACCGCGGCGGCGAGGCCGCGCAGCTCACCTCCGAGATCAACAGCCTTTACGAGCGCGTCTTCACCATCGACCAGCGGCTCAAGGCACACCAGCGGGAGTCCGAGGCGCCGGCAGCCGCCGCACCGGGTCTTCCGTCGCCGGGCCTGCCCTCGCCGGGCATCCCGTCGCCCGCGACACCCTCCTTCGGCACCTCGCCCGGCCTCGTGCCGTCCCCCTCCGCCGGACCGGCCGAAATCGACGTCCCGGCCCTCGTCGCCGAAAAGGCGGAGATCGAGGCCCGGCTCGAGACGCTGGAAGCCCGGGAGAAGGCCAGTTCCGCCGAAGGCGGCGTCGATGCCTCCTATTCGACCAGAAACTTCACGGCGATGAGTGCGCTGCACCTGAAGATCTTCGTCTCCTCGCTGGGCTACGCCTTCTGCGTCACCCTGCTGTCGTTCCTGGTCTGCTATCCGGTCGCCTATGCGGTCGCCACCACCAAATCGAAGGAGCGGGTCGGGCTGATCATGCTCGGCCTGGTTATCCCTTACGCGATCAACGAGCTTTTGCGCATCTTCGCCTGGGTGATGATCCTGGAGAAACAGGGCATTCTCAACGCGCTGCTGGATTTCGTCGGGCTGATCGACATGTCCGCCGGCGAGGGCTACCGCTTCGTGGCGTCCAACGGCGCCGTCTTCACCGTGATGATGTACACTTACGTGCTGTTCATGGTCTTCCCGATCTACAACACCATCGACACGCTGGACAGGAACCAGATCGAGGCGGCGCGCGACCTCGGCGCCTCCACCTGGCGCATCCACTGGCGCGTGGTGCTGCCGCACGCCAAGCCCGGCATCGCGGTCGGCGCCATCATGACCTTCATGCTCTCCGCCGGATCCATCGCCGCGCCGGAAATCGTCGGCCGCGGCCTGCATCCCGACTGGTTCTCCCAGGTCATCTACCGTCAGTTCTTCGAGGCCGACAGCTGGAACCAGGGCTCCGCCTATTCGCTGGCGCTGCTCGTCGCCTGCATCATCTTCGTGCTCATCAACATGGCGGTGTTCCGCGTCGGCATCCGGGAGATCGCCAAATGAGCATGGCGCAGCCAGAGTCCCTCACGCCGAACAGGCCCGCGCACGCCAGACCGGCACGTGATTGGTCGCAGGCCGTGCTCAACGGCTACATGATCGTGTTCTTCGCCTACATGTTCCTGCCGCTGATCTTCATGGTCGTCGCCGCCTTCAACGCCTCGCCCACGCCGTCGGTGACCGACTGGCAGGGCTTCACGCTCGACTGGTTCCGGAAACTGCCCGAGGACACCCGCTTCATCCAGGGGCTCGGTCATTCGCTGCTCATTGCCTTCGGCGTCATCGTCATCGCCATCCCGCTGGGGCTTTCGGGCGCCATGCTGCTGACCCGGCTGGAGGTCCGCGGCACCACGGCGCTCTACACGCTGCTGGTCTCGCCCATCCTCACGCCGGGCATCGTGCTCGGCGTCACGACGATGATCTTCTGGCGCGACACCTTCGGCGTGGAGGCGGGGCTGTTCACCGCCACCGCCGCCCAGGCCTCCTTCATCGCCTCCTACTGCATGCTGATGTTCATGGCCCGCCTGCAGCGCCAGGAGCGCACTCAGGAGGAAGCGGCGCTCGATCTCGGCGCCTCGCCGTGGCTGGTGTTCCGCCGCATCACCCTGCCCTTCATGATGCCGACGATCGCCACCGCCAGCGTGCTTGCGCTGCTGCAGTCCATCGAGAACTACAACACGACGTTCTTCGCCATCGGCGGCTCCTGGACGCTGGTCACCGAGATCGGCGCCCGCATGCGCTTCGGCCTCTCGCCGATGGTCAACGCCATCGGCGTCATCTTCGTCATCCTCACCATCGTCGCCGCCACATCCTGGGTGCTGCTCAAGCGGAAGAATTGAGGGACGTCCCGACGCGCGCTCCCCTTAGCGTCATCCCCCGGCGAAGTCCGGGGGATCCACTACACCGTTCCACTGCCACGGACGTGGGATCGAGGCAACGCGCGTACCTTGGAACGAATCCCGTTCACGCGGCTATTTCGAATTCC
>JBFHII010000313.1:0-4204 GCA_041596535.1 Breoghania sp.
ATTCCCACCGCCAACACGTTGATCGTGCACCGTGCCGACATGTTCGGCCTGGCGCAGCTCTACCAGTTGCGCGGCCGGGTGGGGCGCTCGAAGACCCGCGCCTACGCTCTGTTCACCGTGCCCGCCAACAAGACGCTGACCAAGCAGGCCGAACGCCGGCTCAAGGTGCTGCAGTCGCTCGAGGCGCTGGGCGCGGGTTTCCAGCTCGCCAGCCACGATCTCGACATCCGCGGTGCGGGCAACCTGCTGGGCGAGGAACAGTCCGGCCACATCAAGGAGGTCGGCTTTTCGCTCTACCAGCAGATGCTGGAGGAGGCGGTGGCGCAGCTGCGCGCCGGCGAGGACGAGGTCTCCGACGAACAATGGTCGCCGCAGATCTCCGTCGGAACGCCGGTGCTCATTCCCGACCACTATGTGCCCGATCTGCAGTTGCGGCTCGATCTCTACCGGCGCCTGGCGGATCTTACCGATGCGCAGGAAATCGACGGATTCGGCGCCGAGCTGATCGACCGTTTCGGGCCGCTTCCCGGCGAGGTGGAGCATCTGCTGAAGATCGTCTTCATCAAGGCGCTGTGCCGGCAGGCGCATGTGGAGAAGATCGACGCGGGGCCCAAGGGCATCGTGATTGCCTTCCGCAACAACGAGTTCCCGAACCCCGCCGGTCTCATCGGCTACGTGACCGAACAGGGTGTTCTGGCGAAGATCCGTCCCGACCAGAAAATCGTCCTGTCGCGCGACTGGCCCGACGCCGAGGAGCGCCTCAAGGGCACCGCGGTGATCCTGTCGAAGCTGGTCAAACTGGCGGAAATGAGCCAGAAGGCCGCGTGACGCGGCGTTCGCGCAGCCGTCGCGGAAACACGCTGCGGCTGGATGCTGAGCCCCAGTCCATCCGGCGGCCGGGTCACGTGTGACGGTCGATCCGTCATATTGTTCGGGTCGTCTCAACCGCCTGTTAAGGCTGATGGCGGATGATGCTCGCTTGCAGTATCGAGTAGAGTATCGCGTCGTTCCATGTACACACGACAACGCAAGAAATCGGTCGTCCGGCGGCTCTTTTTCCCCGTTCTTACCATCGCGATCCTGGGCTATTTCTCCTTTCATGCGCTGAACGGCGAATACGGCCTGATCGCGCGCGCGCGTCTGGAAACCAAGTCCGAGCGGTTGCAGGCGGAGCTCGACGAGCTGAAGCAGGCGCGTCTGAAGCTGGAGCGCCGCGTGGTGCTCCTGCGCCCCTCGAGCCTCGATCCGGACATGATCGACGAGCGCGCGAGGGCCAGCCTGAACCTCGTGCACCCCGATGAAATTACCATCCTTCGTGCTGCATCGCAGCATAATTGACAGAAACTGAAATGCAGTTAATCAGGTGGTTTTAACCGAATTCCGATTGACTTTAATTTCACGTGTTAATTCAGTTAATTATCTCTTTGTTAGGTGCGGAATCCCTATCTTGGATTGACAGATCCCCTTCTGTAATTTCCGGTAACGTCTAGCGAGGGGAACGCGCACCGAGATGAGGGCCATGGCAGCTACGAAACCGAAGTCTACCGGCACACGCGCTAAAGGGGCCTCACGCTCCAGGGCGTCGGCCAAATCCGCACCGGCGATCGCCGAATTCACGAAAGAGGACGAGCTGCACGCCTATCGCGAGATGCTGCTCATCCGGCGTTTCGAGGAAAAGGCCGGCCAGATGTATGGCATGGGCCTGATCGGCGGCTTCTGTCACCTCTATATCGGCCAGGAGGCTGTCGTCATCGGCATGCAGATGGCGATGGTGGAGGGTGACCAGGTCATCACCGGATATCGCGACCACGGGCACATGCTGGCCACCGGCATGGAATCCAACGGCGTGATGGCGGAGCTGACCGGCCGGCGCGGCGGCTATTCGCGCGGCAAGGGCGGTTCCATGCACATGTTTTCCCGCGAGAAGAATTTCTACGGCGGGCACGGCATCGTCGGCGCGCAGGTGTCGCTGGGGACGGGTCTGGCCTTCGCCAACCGCTATCGCGACAACGGCAACGTCTCGGTGACCTATTTTGGTGACGGCGCGTCCAACCAGGGCCAGGTCTATGAAAGCTTCAACATGGCGAAGCTTTGGAACCTGCCGGTGATCTACGTCATCGAGAACAACAAGTACGGCATGGGCACCAGCGTCGCGCGGGCCTCGTCCAACACCGATCTGTCGGAGCGCGGTGCGTCCTTCGACATTCCCGGCGATCAGATCGACGGCATGGACGTGCGCGCGGTGAAGGCGGCCGCCGACAAGGCCCTGGCATGGTGCCGGGCTGGCAAGGGTCCCTACATTCTCGAAATGCAGACCTACCGTTACCGCGGCCACTCGATGTCCGATCCCGCGAAGTACCGCTCCAAGGAAGAAGTCCAGAAGATGCGGACCGAGCACGATCCGATCGAGCAGGTGCGGGGGCGTCTGCTGGAAAAGAAGTGGGCCACCGAGGACGAACTCAAGGCGACCGACAAGGACGTCCGCGCGATCGTCGCGGAAGCCGCCGAATTCGCCCAGAGCGATCCCGAGCCGGATCCGTCCGAGCTGTGGACCGACATCGTACGCTGAGGCGAGAGGACAAACGACAATGCCGACAGAAATCCTGATGCCGGCCCTCTCTCCGACGATGGAAGAGGGCAAACTTGCCAAGTGGGTGGTCAAGGAAGGCGACACCGTCAGTTCCGGTGACGTGATCGCCGAGATCGAGACCGACAAGGCGACCATGGAAGTGGAAGCCGTCGACGAAGGCGTGATCGCCAAGCTGCTGGTCTCGGAAGGGACCGAGGCGGTGAAGGTCAACACGCCGATCGCCATCATCGCCGAGGAAGGTGAAGAGGTCGGCGACGCGGCTCCCGCGAAGGCCGAGGCGTCCGCGCCGGCGCCGCAGCAGTCCGCGCCTGTCGCCGCCGCCCCCCAGGCCGAGGCCCCGGTGACCGCGGTCGCGCCCGACACCGAGGTGCCGGAAGGCACCGCGATGAAGTCCATGTCCGTGCGCGAAGCCTTGCGCGACGCCATGGCCGAGGAAATGCGCGCCGACGGCGATGTCTTCGTCATGGGCGAGGAAGTCGCCGAATACCAGGGCGCCTACAAGATCACGCAAGGGCTGCTGGACGAGTTCGGCGCCCGCCGGGTCATCGACACGCCGATCACCGAACATGGCTTCACCGGCCTTGGTGTCGGCGCCGCGCTCTCCGGGCTCAAGCCCATCGTCGAGTTCATGACCTTCAACTTCGCCATGCAGGCGATCGACCAGATCATCAACTCCGCCGCCAAGACGCTGTACATGTCCGGCGGCCAGATGGGCTGTCCGATCGTGTTCCGCGGCGCCAATGGCGCGGCGGCCCGCGTCGGCGCCCAGCACAGCCAGGATTTCTCCGCCTGGTATTCCCAGGTGCCGGGCCTGAAGGTGGTGATGCCGTGGTCCGCGGCCGACGCCAAGGGCCTGCTGAAGTCCGCCATCCGCGATCCCAATCCGGTGGTCTTCCTCGAAAACGAGATCCTGTACGGCCAGACGTTCGATGTCCCGGACATCGAGGACTGGACCGTGCCGATCGGCAAGGCGAAGATCGTGCGCGAAGGCGAGCATGTGACGATTGTCTCCTTCGGCATCGGCATGAACTACGCCACCAAGGCGGCCGAGGAACTGGCCGCCGAGGGCATCTCCGCCGAAGTGATCGACCTGCGCACCCTGCGTCCGCTCGACATGGACACGGTGCTGGCCTCGGTGAAGAAGACCGGCCGCTGCGTCTCCGTCGAGGAGGGCTGGCCGCAGTGCTCGATTTCCTCCGAGATCGGCTTCCAGATCATGGAGAAGGCGTTCGATTATCTCGATGCGCCGGTCGCCCGGGTCACCGGCAAGGACGTGCCGATGCCCTATGCCGCCAATCTCGAAAAGCTTGCGCTGCCGACGGTCGCCGACGTGGTCGCGGCCGCCAAGGCCGTGACCTACACCGCCTGAAGGCTGGAGGGAAAGAAATGCCGATCAACATCCTGATGCCGGCGCTCTCTCCGACCATGGAAGAGGGCAAGCTGGCCAAATGGACCGTCAAGGAGGGAGACAAGGTCTCCTCCGGTGACGTGATTGCCGAGATCGAGACCGACAAGGCGACCATGGAAGTGGAAGCCGTCGACGAGGGCACGGTCGCCAAGATCCTCGTTGCCGAGGGGGCGGAGGCCGTCAAGGTCAACGAGATCATCGCCGTG
>JBFHII010000314.1:0-4201 GCA_041596535.1 Breoghania sp.
GGAGAAGCTCGACGCGCTGGCCGCCGATCTTGGCGAGCGCGTGCACGTGGCCTCGGCGAATCTCTCCGATCGGGCCGACGTGGACGGGCTTGTTCCTGCCGCGGAAGCGGCCATGGGCGGCCTGGACATTCTCGTCAACAATGCCGGCATTACCCGTGACAACCTGTTCATGCGGATGAAGGACGAGGACTGGGACCAGGTTCTGGAGGTCGATCTCACCTCGGTGTTCCGCCTGACCCGCTCGGCGATCAAGGGCATGATGAAGCGCCGCCACGGCCGCATCATCAACATCACTTCGGTGGTGGGTGTCACCGGCAATCCCGGCCAGGTCAACTATTCCGCGGCCAAGGCCGGCCTGATCGGCATGACCAAGTCGATCGCCCGCGAGGTGTCCTCGCGCAACATCACCGCGAACGCGGTTGCCCCGGGGTTCATCGAGACCGCGATGACGGATGTGCTGAACGAGAAGCAGCGCGAAACGATTCTGACGACGGTGCCCGCGGGGCGGCTGGGATCAAGTGACGAAATCGCCGCCGCAGTCATTTACCTTGCCAGCGAAGAGGCCGCCTATGTTACCGGTCAGACGCTGCACGTAAATGGCGGTATGGCAATGATTTGATTGGGGAAACACCCCATTCAGTGGAGGCTCGGCGACACCGTGCCGGGCCGGCCTTGCGTGGCTGGCCAAGGGTGGGAAAGTATGGTACCAACCCGCCGGCCAATCAACGGGACCAATGTTGGACTGCGCCAGGGCAAGTCGGTCCGGTGAATGAGCGCAACGGATGCACCGTCATCGGATCTCACACACACGGGTCAGCAACGCACACTTCTGATTTCCTAAGTCGGGGATCATCCGCTAAACATGTATCTTGAAGACCACCAAGGAATACCAAAATGAGCGATATCGCGGAACGGGTTAAGAAGATCGTCATCGAGCACCTCGGCGTCGAGGCCGAGAAGGTGACCGACAACGCCAGCTTCATCGACGATCTTGGCGCAGACAGCCTCGACAACGTCGAGCTGGTCATGGCTTTCGAAGAAGAGTTCGGCGTCGAGATCCCCGACGATGCGGCCGAGACGATCCAGACGGTTGGCGACGCCGTCAGCTTTCTCGAAAAGAACTCTGCATAACAATAATACAAGGTCGGGCGCACGGGCTGTCCGGGCGCACCGGGAATGGTTGTCATGAGGCGTGTCGTCGTCACTGGTTTGGGTATGGTCTCACCGCTTGCAAGCGGTGTTGACGCAACCTGGTCACGAATCCTGGAAGGGCGGAGCGGAGCCGCAAGAGTCGATTCATGCGAGGTCTCCGATCTTGCGTGTCAGATCGCGTGCGAAGTTCCTCGTGGCGACGGCACCAACGGGACGTTCAATCCCGACGCCATCATGTCGGTCAAGGAACAGCGCAAGGTCGATGATTTCATCATCTATGCTGTCGCCGCGGCCGACGAGGCCCTGGCCGATGCGAACTGGAAGCCGGAAGAATACGAAGATCAGATTCGTACCGGCGTCCTCATCGGATCCGGAATCGGTGGTCTGCTGGGCATCGAGGACGCGGCCAATACCCTGAAAGATAAGGGCCCGCGCCGCATCAGCCCGTTCTTCATTCCGGGCCGTCTGATCAATCTGGCGTCCGGCCACGTGTCGATCCGGCACGGGCTCAAGGGGCCGAACCATGCCGTCGTGACGGCATGTTCCACCGGCGCGCATGCCGTTGGCGACGCCGCACGGCTCATCGGCTATGGCGACGCCGACGTGATGGTGGCCGGTGGTGCGGAATCCCCGATCGGCCGTCTGGCACTCGCGGGCTTTGCAGCCTGCCGCGCGCTGTCGACCAGTTTCAACGACGATCCGACCAGCGGCTCGCGCCCCTACGACAAGGATCGCGACGGCTTCGTCATGGGCGAGGGCGCTGGCGTTGTCGTGCTCGAGGAATACGAGCATGCCAAGGCGCGTGGCGCGAAGATTTATGCCGAGGTCATCGGTTACGGCCTGTCGGGCGATGCCTATCACATCACCGCACCGGCTGAGGATGGCGACGGCGCGTTCCGCTGCATGTCCGCGGCGCTGAACCGTGCCGGTATTGAGCCGGCCGAGATCGATTACGTCAACGCACACGGCACGTCCACGCCGCTGGGTGACGAGATCGAGCTGCGCGCGGTGACGCGCCTGATGGGCGATGCGGCTTCCAAGCTGACGATGTCCTCGACCAAGTCGTCGATCGGCCATCTGCTGGGTGCCGCGGGCGCGGTCGAGACGATCTTTTCCGTTCTCGCCATTCGCGACAACATCGCGCCGCCGACGATCAATCTCGACAATCCGTCCGTCGAGACCGAGATCGACCTGGTGCCGCACACCGCGAAGCCGAAGCAGATCGACATCGCGCTGTCCAACTCGTTCGGATTCGGCGGCACGAACGCATCGCTGGTGTTCCGCCGCGTGACGGACTAGCAGCGGCCCCCCGGTTGGTGTTCGGCGGCTCCGTCTGAACACAAACCTGGTGGTTCACGCCTTGACTGCCGCCGCGCCCTCTTTCGGCCGGTGGCAGAGGCTGGTACCGTGGCTCGGGTTCCGACGTCGTCTCTCGCGGTTTCGCCATATTCATCAGGCACATCGACGGGCGGCACGGAGCCGCTCAACGACCTCAGGACGGAACGACCGCGATCACCATGCAGGACACGGATCAAGGCGCGAAAGCGAGCAACGACGACGATGCGGCAACGCCCCCGAGGGCCGCGCCCAAGAGCCCGCGCGAGGCGATTCAACCCGAGAATGTTCCCGGCCCGCCGGCGCGCTCGCGCCATGTGCGCAACCCGGTTGTCGTGTTCATCAACTTCCTGCTGACGTTGACCGTGCTGTCGATGGTCGCCCTCGGCGGCCTGATGTATTGGGGCAAGCTCGAGTTCGACCGTGAAGGTCCGCTCGCCCAGGATCGCACCATCATCATACCCTCCGGCGCCAGTCTGAGTGCCATCTCCCGCGTTCTGGAGCGCCAGGGCGTCATCGCGCGTCCATGGATCTTCGAGGGCGGCGTCAACGCCTACAAGATGGCCTCACGGCTGCAGGCGGGCGAGTATCTGTTCCCGGCGCATATCTCGATGCGCGAAGCGATGCAGATGATGGTCCAGGGCAAGGCCGTCTATCATTCCGTGACCATTCCCGAGGGGTGGACGAGCGCCCAGGTCGTGGAACGCGTCAACGAGGATCCGATCCTGATCGGCGAGTTGAGCGAGATTCCGCCGGAAGGCTCGTTGCTGCCCGAAACCTACAATTTCACCCGCGGCATGACCCGGGCCGATATGATCGAGAAGATGCGCAAGGCGCAGGAAGTCGCGCTCAGGGAAGTCTGGGAGCGGC
Source organism: Breoghania sp. (assembly GCA_041596535.1). GTDB lineage: Bacteria > Pseudomonadota > Alphaproteobacteria > Rhizobiales > Stappiaceae > Breoghania. Next base: position 3,358 of record JBFHII010000314.1, read on the forward strand.
GCGACGACAATCTGCCGGTCAAGACGCCCGAAGAACTGGTGATCCTGGCCTCCATCGTCGAGAAGGAAACCGGCAAGGCCGACGAGCGGCCGCGCGTCGCGGGGGTCTTCGTCAACCGGCTGCAGAGCGGCTGGAAGCTGGAATCGGATCCGACGATTCTCTACGGGCTGCATGGCGGCAAGGCATGGCAACGCTCGCGCACCATCCTGCGCAGCGAGAAGAACGCGCCGAACCGCTACAACACCTACCAGATCCAGGGCTTGCCGCCGGGACCGATTGCCAATCCGGGTCGCAAGGCCATGGAAGCGGTCGCAAACCCCTCGCGGACCAAGGATTTCTTCTTCGTCGCGGACGGCACTGGCGGGCATGTCTTCGCCGAGACGCTGGACCAGCACAATCGCAATGTGCAGCGCTGGCGCGAAGTCGAACGCGAAAACCGCGAGAAGGCCGCGAAGAAGGCGGCCGAGGAAGAAGCGGCAGCCGGCGAGTAAGGCCGCAGGCGGCCCGCCACCGGCGGCTGCGAAGCGTCCCCAGCTGTTTCGGCTGCGCTGCTTGAGCCGGCCCGACCACGACGATAAGCTCGCCGCCACCATTCGTACCTCGCCCGTGACCGCGGGCAGGGCACCACGACAAGGGACCTACGCGCGCATGACCCGACCGCTTGCCAGCATGACGGGCTTCGCCCGCACCGACGGCGCTCACGGCACGGTGCGGTGGACATGGGAACTGCGCTCGGTCAACGGCAAGGGGCTCGACATCCGGGTGCGTCTGCCCAACGGGTTCGACGCACTGGAGGTGCCGCTGCGGGTACCCGGCCGGCTGACCGCCCTGCGGCGCCACGGCA
>JBFHII010000315.1:0-4195 GCA_041596535.1 Breoghania sp.
TCGCCCGCGTGCCGGAGCAGCGGATGGCCTGTGGCAAGGATTTCGTGCAATTGTCCGGTGAGGATCCGACCGCGCTCGGTTTCAATGCGCATGGCGGTGTTGGCTGCATCTCGGTGACGGCCAATGTGGCGCCCAAGCTGTGTGCCGAGTTCCAGGCGGCCTGCGCAGCCGGCGATTTTACCACCGCGCTCGACTACCAGGACAAGCTGATGCCGCTTCATCGCGCCTTGTTCCTTGAACCCAACCCGGCCGGGGCCAAATATGCCTTGTCACTGCTGGGGCGGATGGATGCGGGAATGCGCCTGCCGATGGTGCCGCTGAGCGAGCCGACACGGGTGCGCGTTCGCGACGCCATGGTGCACGCGGGCCTGATCAACTAGGGAATTAGCCTTATGGCTGCCAAGAAAGGAACTGCGCCGGCGGGTCGGATCGTTGCCGACAACCGCAAGGCGCGGTTCAATTTCGAGATACTGGACACCTTGGAGGCGGGCATCGAGCTGACCGGCACCGAGGTCAAGAGCCTGCGCGAGGGCAAGGCCAACATTGCCGAGTCCTATGCCACGGATCAGAATGGCGAGATCTTTCTGATCAACAGCTACATCCCGGAATATCTTCAGGGAAATCGCAACAACCACGAGCCGCGCCGCCACCGCAAGCTGCTGCTGCACAAGCGCGAGATCGCCAAGCTCCTGGGCGGCGTGCAGCGTGACGGCATGACGATCGTGCCGCTGAAGCTCTATTACAACGACCAGGGCCGGGCGAAACTGGAACTGGCCCTGGCGCGCGGCAAGAAGCTGCACGACAAGCGCCAGACGGAGAAGAACCGCGACTGGGAACGCGAAAAGGGCCGCCTGCTGCGCGAAAAGGGCTAGGGTTCTTCCGGCGCTGCGTGGCGCACCGAGGATGAGGCAACTGCGGGGCAGGACCCGCGAAAGGCCAGCCCATGACGACGATCGCCGATGTGAAGGACGAGGGGCTGCGGCTGGCCATCGATTGCGGCCACTGCCACCGCATGCGCTATCTGAACATCGGCCGGTTCGACGACGCCATGCGGGTCGAGGACCTGGCCGCGGATCTGAAATGCACGCGCTGCCTGGATCCCGGCGTCATCGTCCGCATCATCCATCGCGACGCGAAAACCGGCTTCTGGCCCGCGGAACGCTCCTAGCGCCGCTTCTTTTCTGCGGGATGCTCCGAGACGGGCCGTCCGGCTCTCCGCGGCATGAGTGCGTGAGGGCATTGCCAATCCGGCAACCCGATGGCCTCATCCTGAGGAAGCCGCGTCAGCGGCTGTCTCGAAGGATGGGCCACGAACCGATCGTGCTTGCGGCGCGCCCGGCCCGGCTGGTGCTGCACTAAAGCGTGTTGGTACCGAACTTGTTCGAGCGCGGGAAACCCTGCGGCGGCAGGCGGCCGGCCTGGGCGCGGTCGCCGCGCCAGTCGGCCAGCTCAATCATGCTGCGGGTGAAGCTGCGGCCGGACGAATCCATCCAGCTGAGCCCGTCCTCGGCCTTGAACACCACGGCGTCCGAAATCCCGCCGTCCTTGTAGCGCTGCAGGCGTACGCCGCGGCCGCGCGACATCACCGCCACCTGTTCGAGCGGAAACACCAGCAGCTTGCGGTTGGCGCCGATGACCGCGATGTGGTCGCCGTCCGCCGGCACGCACAGGCTGGCTTCCGCCGGCGCGCCCACATTGAGGACCTGCTTGCCCTTGCGGGTGTTGGCGACCACGTCGGCCTCCGGCACGATGAAGCCGCGCGCATCCGTCGAGGCGACCAGCAGCTTGCGGCCGGGCTTGTGCACGAAGACGGCAACGATGTCCTGATCCTGGTCCATGTCGACCATCAGCCGGACCGGTTCGCCGTTGCCGCGCCCGCCCGGCAGCCGGTCGGCGCCCAGCGTGTAGAAGCGCCCGCCGGTGGAAAACACCAGCAGCTTGTCGGTGGTCTCGGCATGGAAGGCGAGCTTCAGCTTGTCGCCCTGCTTGAAGGCCAGCGTCGTGGTGTCCTGGATGTGGCCCTTCATGGCCCGGATCCAGCCCTTATCGGAGACCACGACGGTGATCGGCTCGCGCTCGATCATCGCCTGCTGGATGTCGTCAAGATCGTGCTCGACGGCTTCGCCGAAGCCGGTGCGGCGCGCACCCAGCGGGGTCTTGGGGCCATAGGCCTTGCGCAGGTCCTTGATCTCGCCCGAGACCTTGCCCCACTGCAGATCGTCGGAGGCAATCAGCGCCTTCAGCTCGTCGCGCTCCGCGCTGAGCTTCTCGTGCTCGCCGCGGATCTCGATTTCTTCCAGCTTGCGCAAGGAGCGCAGCCGCATGTTGAGGATGGCTTCCGCCTGCACGTCGGTGAGCTTGAAGGCCCTGATCAGTTCCGCCTTCGGCTCGTCCTCGTAGCGGATGATCCGGATCACCTCATCGAGATTGAGATAGGCGATCAGGTAGCCTTCCAGCACCTCCAGCCGGTGCTCGATCTGCTTGAGCCGGAAGTTGGAGCGCCGGACCAGCACCTCCTTGCGGTGCTCGAGCCATTCGGCGAGCACGGCCTTGAGCCCCATGACCGTGGGCACCTGTCCCTGCGACAGCACGTTCATGTTGAGCGAGAAGCGGCTTTCCAGGTCCGTCAGCTTGAACAGCGACGCCATCAGCATTTCCGGATCGACGTTGCGCGAGCGTGGCTCCAGCACCACGCGCACGTCTTCCGCGGATTCGTCGCGAATGTCGGCCAGCAGCGGCAGCTTCTTGGCGATCAGCAGCTCGGCGATCTTCTCGATCAGTTTCGCCTTCTGCACCTGGTAGGGGATCTCGGTGACCACCACGACCCACGTGCCGCGACCGGTGTCTTCCTTTTCCCAGCGCGCGCGCACGCGGAAACCGCCGCGCCCGGTGCGATAGGCTTCCAGGATCGCAGCGGGTTCCTCCACCAGAATGCCGCCGGTGGGGAAATCCGGGCCGCGCACGAATTCGACCAGCTTCTCGGTCTCGGTGTTGGGGTGCTTGATCAGGTGCAGCGAGGCGTCGCAAAGCTCGACGATGTTGTGCGGCGGGATCGAGGTGGCCATGCCCACGGCGATGCCGGCGGAGCCGTTCGCCAGCAGGTTGGGGAAGCCGCCCGGTAGCACGATCGGTTCCTTGTCGAGTCCGTCGTAGGTCTCGCGGAAATCGATCGCGTCCTCGTCGATGCCGTCGAGCAGCCGCTTGGCGACGTCGGTGAGCCGCGCCTCGGTATACCGCATGGCGGCGGCGTTATCGCCGTCGATGTTGCCGAAGTTTCCCTGGCCATCCACCAGCGGGTAGCGCTGGGCGAATTCCTGCGCCAGCCGCACCAGCGCGTCGTAGATCGACTGGTCGCCGTGCGGATGGAACTTGCCCATCACGTCGCCGACCACGCGGGCGCATTTCTTGAACCCCTGGCCGGGATCCAGCTTCAGCAGCCGCATGGCGTAGAGCAGCCGCCGGTGCACCGGTTTCATGCCGTCGCGCACGTCCGGCAGCGCCCGGTGCATGATGGTCGACAGCGCATAGGCGAGATAGCGCTCTTCCAGCGCATCGCGCAGATTGACGCTCTCTGTGCCTCCCGGCGGAATCAGCTCTTTTCCCATGCTCTCTGGCTACCGTGATTGGCGGTTTCCCGCAAGGCGGGAGAGTGCTGAGGGGGCGCAAAACCGTCGAAGACGCCAGCCTTTGTCCGAGGCTGTCTACTCCGTGTGCACCCGTGTCCGGCGGCAGGCCTCCACAAACCCCTCCCGCGCGCTGGGCCAGGCGATTCCCTGCGGCGCGAACACGTGGCGGTCGAGGAAGAAACCGGTGAGGCGGAAGGCGTCGGAAATTGCGTCCGTGTCCGCCGTGGGCGGCGCGTTGGCGCCTTCGCGATGCACCAGAAATCCCGGCAGCGGAAGCAGTTTGGCCGCATAGGGTTCGCCCGCCTCGCGGCTGACCGCACGGCCGGATTTCGGCGACACCCAGATCAGATCGCGGGTGACGCCGGTCGCCGCGCACCGGCTCAGATCCAGCCCCACGCCAAGTTCCGAGAGCATTTCCAGCTCGAACCGCGCCATCAGCGCCGCGGCGACAGCGGGCGTGTCCATGTGATCGAGCACAACGGCCAGCGCGCCGTAGAGGTTTGCATGCGCGTCGCGCTCGGGCAGCAGCCGCAAAAGCCCCGCCAGATGCTGCACGCCGTGAATGCCCA
>JBFHII010000316.1:0-4189 GCA_041596535.1 Breoghania sp.
CGCGAGCAGACGCTCAACCAGTTGCTCGTCGAGATGGACGGCTTCGGCAACAACGAGGGCGTCATCCTGATGGCCGCCACCAACCGCCCCGACGTGCTCGACCCGGCGCTGCTGCGCCCGGGCCGCTTCGACCGGCAGATCGTCGTGCCGAACCCGGATTTCACCGGCCGCGAGAAGATCCTCAAGGTGCACGTGCGCAAGGTGCCGCTGGCACCCGACGTGAACCTCAAGGTGCTGGCCCGCGGTACCCCCGGTTTCTCCGGCGCCGATCTGATGAACCTGGTCAACGAGGCCGCTCTTCTGGCCGCCCGCCGCGGCAAGCGGCTGGTGATGATGGCCGAGTTCGAGGACGCCAAGGACAAGGTGATGATGGGCGCGGAACGCCGCACCCTGGCACTCACCGAGGAAGAGAAGAAACTGACCGCCTACCACGAGGCCGGTCATGCCCTGGTGGCGCTGCACATGCCGGCGTCCGACCCGATCCACAAGGCGACGATCATCCCGCGCGGCCGCGCCCTGGGCATGGTCATGCGCCTGCCGGAGAAGGACCAGGTGTCGCTGACCCGCGCCAAGTGTCACGCCGATCTGGCTGTGGCAATGGGCGGCCGTGTCGCGGAAGAGATGATCTTCGGCCACGACAAGGTCACCTCGGGAGCGTCCGGCGATATCCAGATGGCCACCAAGCTGGCCCGCGCCATGGCGACGCAGTTCGGCATGTCCGACAAGCTCGGGCCGCTGCTCTACGCGGAGAACGAGGAGGAAGTGTTCCTCGGCCATTCCGTGGCGCGCAGCCAGCATGTCTCCGACGACACGCAGAAGCTGGTCGATGCCGAGGTCAAGGGTTTCGTGAACACCGGCTACGAGACGGCCAAGAAGGTGCTTACCGATCACAAGGACCAGCTTGTGACCATCGCGGAAGGGCTGCTCGAGTACGAGACGCTGTCCGGCGACGAGATCAAGGGCCTGCTCGACGGCAAGCCGCCGGTGCGCGACATGGACGACGACCAGCCGGTCGGCCGCTCCTCGGCAGTGCCGAAAACCGGCTCGAGCAAGAAGGACGGCGGCGAGGCTGCCGGCGGACTGGAGCCCCAGCCGCAGGGCTGACGGCGATGTCGCCTTCGCATGGTGTTGAAAAGACCCGGCAAGCAGCCGGGTCTTTTTCTATGTGAGGGGCCGCCAGCGGAACCCGGACGTTCACGCCTGTCACAGACGAAAACAATTTTTGAACCAATTCCTGCGACATTACGCAGTAATAACAAGACCACCCCGAACACTGGACATGGCGAAGCAATGACACGCAGCTATTTCGGCACCGACGGAATTCGCGGCCAGGCCAACCGCTGGCCCATCACGCCGGAAATCGCCATGAAGGTGGGCATGGCTGCGGGCGTGGTGTTTCGCAACGGCGGGCATCGCCACCGGGTGGTGATCGGCAAGGACACGCGGCTGTCGGGCTACATGATCGAGACCGCGCTGGTGGCCGGCTTCACCTCCGCCGGAATGGACGTGTTCCAGCTCGGACCGATCCCGACGCCGGGCGTGGCCATGCTGACGCGCTCCTTGCGTTCCGACATCGGCGTGATGATCTCCGCCTCGCACAACTCGTTCGAGGACAACGGCATCAAGATTTTCGGACCTGACGGGTTCAAGCTGTCCGACGAGGTGGAAGCCCGCATCGAGCATCTGATCGAGAGCGACATGTCGGCCGAGCTCGCCGGCCCCTCGGAACTGGGCCGCGCCAAGCGCGTCGATGGCGTGCATGACCGCTACGTCGAGTTCGCCAAGCGCACGCTGCCGCGCAACATGAGCCTCGAAGGCCTGCGGGTGGTGATCGACTGCGCCAATGGGGCCGCCTACAAGGTCGCGCCGCTGGCGCTGTGGGAACTGGGCGCGGAGGTGTTTTCCATCGGCGTCGAGCCGGACGGCATCAACATCAACAAGAACTGCGGGTCCACCTCCACCGGCGCCTTGCAGGACAAGGTGCAGGAGTTGCGCGCCGACATCGGCATCGCGCTCGACGGCGACGCGGACCGGGTGATCATCGTCGACGAGAAGGGCGCGGTCGTCGACGGCGATCAGCTGATGGCGGTCGTAGCCGAAAGCTGGCAGAAGGCGGGACGGCTGACGCAGCCGGGCATCGTCGCCACCGTCATGTCCAATCTCGGCCTGGAACGCTATCTCGAGGCTCAGGGTCTGTCGCTGGTGCGCACCAAGGTGGGCGACCGTCACGTGGCCGAACACATGCGCCAGCACGGCCACAACGTCGGCGGCGAGCAGTCCGGCCACATCATCCTGTCGGATTTCTCGACCACTGGAGACGGGCTGGTGGCGGCATTGCAGGTGCTCGCCGTGGTGCAGCAGGAAGGCCGCTCCGTCTCCGATGTCTGCCGCCGCTTCGAACCGGTGCCGCAGATCATGAAGAACGTGCGGATCTCCTCCGGCGCGCCGCTCGATGATGAAGCCGTCAAGCACGTCATTGCCGACGCCGGCCTGCGGCTCGGAAAATCCGGACGCCTGGTGATCCGTCCCTCGGGCACCGAGCCGCTGATCCGGGTGATGGGCGAGGGCGACGACGAGACCCTCGTCAACGCGGTCGTCGACGACATCTGCGCCGCCGTGTCCAGCGTCGCCGCCTGAGCAGCCATCTTTCACGCCGTTCCCGCTTCTCAAGGGCCTTGTTTCGCAAGGATCGCCCCCGTGCGCGCGGATGAACCGCCGTGCGTCATGGTAAATGAACCCGCGACGTGGTTGGCGCAGAGCGTTTGCCGATTGTGGTGTCGAAAGACTTCATTAACCATAAATCGCCGAATCCGGACTGCCTGTTAAGCATAGGAAAAGACCAAATTTCTTTCCGCAGGGGAAGTTTTGGGCGCGGTTCAAGGCGGCTTGCGCTTTCATCCGGTCGGCACATCGGATCGGTGTGGCGGGTATTCTTGTCGTGAATTATCGTTATTTTTCAAAAGTTTGCTTGGTCCGTTCGAAGGAACTTTCAACCCTTCACGGTGATCCTGAAGCGCTTCCGTCCGCGTTTATGGTTAATGACAGTCTAACGCGTCATTTTTTCGTAAATCATTTGTTAATACTCAAATTTCTCGAATTTTGTTAGGGTTAAGCCAGTATTAATGTTTCCCGGCGCATCCTCTGCTCGTTGGACTTTGGTGTGTTGCTGGCTTGAGTATCGCCAGCGTATTAGGAAAGGGTGCGAGATGAGCAGCCTGAGGAACATCTTCTTCGTAACCGTCAGCGTCGTGCTCGCTCTCCCGACGCTGGCAAATGCGGCTGATATTATTGATTACGTCCCGGAGCCGGATCCGATTCCCACCGGCGGCTGGTACCTGCGCGGCGACATTGGCTTCAAGATGTACGCCGACCCGGATGCGCATACGAGCTACAATTCCATCGGCGACTTCTATGGTGAGAATCTCGACAACACCTGGATGGTCGGCGCCGGTGTCGGTTACTACTGGAACGACTGGTTCCGCAGCGATCTGACCGTCGACTACGAAGGCAAGGCAGGCTTCACCGGGCGCGCACCTTGCGGTCTCTGCGGTGTGGGCTACTCGATCGAGACAGCGGACATCGACGTCTGGACCGTGATGTTCAACGCCTATGCCGACCTCGGCACCTGGCACGGCATCACGCCCTACGTCGGCGCTGGTGTGGGCGCGGCCTACGTGCGGACCTCAAACGTCGCCTTCGACAACGGCGGCGGCACCACCGGCACCTACAGCGGCGCCGGCAGCTGGAACTTCGCCTGGGCGCTCATGGCCGGTGCGGCCTACGAGGTCACGCCGAACATGATGATCGATGCCGGCTATCAGTTCCGCTCGCTGGGCGAAGCCCAGAGCGGCAAGGTTGCGGGAACCCAGAGCCGCATCAAGTACGAAGACCTGTATGCACACGAGCTTCGCCTCGGCCTGCGCTACAACTTCAACTGATCGGCGTTTCGCCAGATACGATACCAGGCGGCGGGCTCAGGCCCGCCGTCTTGCGTTTGGGCTCCGACCGACACCGCAAAGGCCGCCATGAGGCCCCGGCCGGCAATCTCCCATTGACGCAGCCGCCCGACAGGCATACCCCAGTAAGCGGGACACCCCTCCCCAACGAGGGGCATCTATCTGGAAGGTTAGGCTGACATGGCTACCCAACTGCCCGCGCGCGAGTCCGTGCGCAAACCCGAAACGCGGCC
>JBFHII010000317.1:0-4168 GCA_041596535.1 Breoghania sp.
GGGCCGGCGTATTTGGTGCAGCACCCCCGATCCTCATCCTGAGGAGGCGCCTCAGCGCCGTCTCGAAGGATGGCCGCAAACTGAGACCTTGCCCTTTGGGGCTGGCCCATTGACGCAGGCGCGTCACAAGCCGCCCGTCCTTCGAGACGCGGACTGCGTCCGCTCCTCAGGATGAGGTCGTCGCGGAGCGGGCTTCCGTGACCGGCGCTGACCGGGCAAATGGCGGGGATTGCGCAGTGAAGCATCGGTCCCGGGTCTGCGGAGCACCGCTGCGCGCTGCGCCGCGCCCGGGATGACATCCGAGGGTTGATCCGCCGCGCCAACACGCAGCCACCTCATCCCCTCACCGCCCGCCGAGCGCGCGGAAGATTTTCGTGCCGGGGCGGCCGGTCACCGGCATGCCGGCCTTGGCCTCGGCGCGCTTGATGCCGGCGCGGGTGACCGGACCGATGCGGCCATCCGCCTCGCCGATATCATGACCGGCGGCAATCAGCAGCTTCTGAAGCTCGAGCCGCTGGGCGCGGCTGAGGCCGGGATCATCCGTCGGCCAGGGAGTGCGGATGGGATCACCGCCCTTCAAGCGGTCCGCCAGGTGGCCGATGGCCAGCGCATAGGACTCCGCGACATTATACGAGTAGAGCGCATTGAAATTGCCGGTCACCAGGAACGCCGGACCGTTGGCGCCGGCGGGCAGCAGCAGGCCGGCCTTGGTGTTGCCCGACAGCCCACGGCCATCGGCGCGCTTGATGCCGCGCTTGGCCCAGCTTGAATAGGACGCGCGCTTCTTGCGCCCGGACGGTCCCTTGTAGCCGCGCGGCAGATGCACCTCGAACCCCCAGGGCCGGGCATCGCTCCAGCCGGCCTTCTTCAGATAATTGGCGGTGGAGGCCAGCGCATCGGGGACGGAATTGACCAGGTCGCGCCGGCCGTCGCGGTCGAAATCCACCGCCAGCCGGCCATAAGTCGAGGGCATGAACTGGGTCTGGCCGAAGGCGCCGGCCCAAGAACCCTGAAGGTCCTTCAGCGAAATATCACCGTTCGACACCAGCTTCAGCGCGGTGATCAGCTCCCCCTGGAAGAATTTCGCGCGCCGGCCCGAACACGCCACATTGGCCAGCGCATGGGGAACGAAGAAATCGCCGCGGAATTGCCCATAGTCGCTCTCGATGCCCCACAACGCGGCGACGATATGTCGGTCGACGCCATAGGCCTTCTCCACCGCGCGCAGCGTGCGGCCATGCTGCCTGAGCATCGCCTTGCCGGTGTCGATGCGCTCCTGGTCCACCAGGAACGCCATGTAGTCCCAGATCGGGGTCCGGTATTCCGGCTGGGAGCGCGAAAACCGCACCGCCTTCTCGTCAAAGCGCACACCACCCAGCGCCTCCTGCGCGACCGAGCGGCTGACGCCCGCGCGGATGGCCGCCGCCTTGATCGACGCGACACAGCCTTCCAGCGAGGCGGCGGCGGGCAGCGTGGTGAGGGGCAAAAGGGCAGCGAGCGCCAGGGCGCCGCGACAGACGGATCGAAAGGTCAAAAAAGACATCGTGCGTCCAATGGTTGAATGAAACATCCACGCGATACGCCTCGTCCGCGACCGGCCGCCAGATTCGCCTCAGCCGGCTGCCTGCGCCCAAGCCGCCAGCGCCACCACCGCGAGCATGCACAAGGCCATGCCCACATTGATGATGAACTGCGTGCGGCGCGGCAGATCCAGCCGGTGCATATAGACCCCGGCCGCCAGCCACAGGCAGTGGATCGGCACCCAGATGGCGTTGACGATCACGAATTTCAGCACGACTTCTGTGGCAAGCTGTTGCGGCGGCAAGAAGGCGAACCCGGTGAAAAACGTGGCGTTCACCGCGTAGGCCTTGGGATTGATCGCCTGCAGCGCCAGCCCGCCCATGAACCCCGGCGGCTTCGCCCGCGTGATGAAGGCGATCCTGCTGCCGGCAAAGGCGATGCGGGCCGCGAGATAAAGAAGATAAGCGGCGGAGGCATAGAGCAGCACGGTGCGGATCCGAGGATCCGCCAGCACGATGGCCGCCAGCCCGCTGACGACGGCCAGTGCCACCAGATTGGTGCCCACGAAGAGCCCCGCCATGTAATGCGCGCCCGCGCGCACACCATAGCCGGCACCGACGCCTGCGATGGAAAGCACCCCGGGACCGGGCGTGATGAGCAGAAAGAACACGGCAGCGGCAAATGTAAGCATGCCTGCTGTGTAGGGCTGTTCGGCGAAACGGGCAAGATTGACCCCGGTCTTCATGCCGCGCCCGCGCACCACGCCACGCCCGGCTGTCATGGAGGATGGGGAAATTGCTGCCGATTTTCACCCCCGACACGGAATTCCCCGCTCGCAGCCCTTTGCGGATCGTTCGCCGTTTGCTATAGGGGCCGCGACGGAGCATCGCACGCGCGATCAGATCGTGCACAAGCGTACACAAACGCGACATGCACACGGTGACACGTCATCGACCGAGGTTTCCCGGACGCAATTTCCGGCTCCCCGGTTGGCGGCAAGGCGCGCGATCATCGCCACCCTGCAGACGTTTTGCCGATCGGCGTCGCTTGCGCACCGCGCGCCAACGTCTCGATCTGACGATATATCAAGCCGGAGGAATCTTACGGATATGGCCGATAACGGACGCCCTGACATCATCTACACCAAGGTCGACGAAGCCCCGCAACTCGCGAGCGCCTCGTTGCTGCCGATCATCCGCTCCTTCACCAAGGAAGCCGGCATCACGATCGGCACCCGGGACATTTCCCTGGCCGGCCGCATCCTGGCGAATTTCCCGCAGTATCTGACGGACGCGCAGAAGCAGTCCGACGACCTGGCCGCGCTCGGCAAGCTGGTGACCGAGCCGGACGCCAATGTCATCAAGCTGCCGAACATCTCGGCATCGGTGTCGCAGATCAACGCCTGCGTGAAGGAACTGCAGGACCAGGGCTACGCCATCCCCACCTATCCGGAGAACCCGCAGAACGCCAAGGAAGAAGCCGACAAGGCGATTTTCGACGCGATCAAGGGCTCCGCGGTGAACCCGGTGCTGCGCGAGGGCAATTCCGACCGCCGCGCGCCGAAGGCGGTGAAGGAGTACGCCAAGAAGCACCCGCATTCCATGGGCGCCTGGGCATCCAGCTCCAAGACCCACGTTTCGACCATGGGCGAGAATGATTTCTGCTCCAACGAGAAATCCGTGACGGTCGATTCCGCCGGCAACGTGCGCATCGAGTTCGTCGCAAAGGACGGCGCGGTCACGGTTCTCAAGGATAAGTTCGCGCTGGACGCCGGTGACATCATCGACGCCACCACGATGAACGCCAAGGCCCTGCGCGCCTTTCTGGAAGCCGAGATCGAGGACGCCAAGAAGGAGAACGTGCTGTTCTCCATCCACCTGAAGGCGACGATGATGAAGGTCGCCGACCCGATCATCTTCGGCCATTGCGTCAGCGCGTTCCTCAAGGACGTCTTCGCCAAGCACGCCGACACCTTCGCCGAGCTCGGCGTCGACCCGGACTTCGGCATCAGCGACCTGATGATCAAGGTGGCGACCCTGCCCGCGGACAAGCGCGCCGAGGTCGAGGCCGACATCAAGGCGGCACTGGACAACGGCCCGGACCTGTACATGGTCAACTCCGACAAGGGCCTGAGCAACCTGCATGTGTCCAGCGACGTCATCGTCGACGCCTCCATGCCGGCGCTGATCCGCGCGGGCGGCAAGGGCTGGGGCCCGGACGGCAAGGCACATGACACCAAGTGCGTGATCCCCGATTCCAGCTACGCCGCCGTCTATGACGAGGCGATCAACTTCTGCAAGGAAAACGGCGCGCTGGATCCCGCCAAGATGGGCACCGTGCCGAACGTCGGCCTGATGGCCCAGAAGGCCGAGGAATACGGTTCGCATCCACAGACCTTCAAGGCGCCGGGCACCGGCACCATCCGCGTTGTCGACGACGCCGGTACCACGCTGCTCGAGCATCCGGTGGAAGCCGGCGACATCTGGCGCATGTGCCGCACCAAGTACGCTCCGGTCCGCGACTGGGTGAAGCTCGCCGTCAACCGCGCCCGCGCCTCCGCCACGCCCGCCGTCTTCTGGCTCGACAAGAACCGCGCCCACGACGCGCAGCTCGTCGCCAAGGTGGAAACCTATCTCAAGGACCACGA
>JBFHII010000318.1:0-4167 GCA_041596535.1 Breoghania sp.
ACGGCGTCCGGACGCCTGTTCTCTGCCGGCCGTGAAAGTGGCGCTCCGCCCGCCACATGGCTGGTTAAGCACCTGCCGCCCGGGCGAGGGAGCGAAGCGTTTCAGGTGACCGCTCCAGACCGGAGACCCTACCATCCGCCGCATTGGCCTCCTATGTGGGGAATGTCGCACTGGACGGCGGGCGTTTCGATTGCCATTCCGCGACGGCGCCCCGGATGCCGCTCGCACGCCACGGGCTGTACACCGCCGCTCGCACGCCACCGTCTGCACAGCGGCGCTTGCCGTCCGGCCCGCGCCGCTGCATTGTCTGCCCACCGCCGCCGCGTCTATCGCGCGATCACGTCAGGCCCTCCGTCTGGGCCGCACATCAATTGAAGGAACCGGATCCAAATCATGGCACCTCTCCCCAGCATCAGCATTTCCAAACCGGCTGCCCCGAAACGCGGTGTCGCCGTTGTCTATACCGATGAAAGTCTGGGCCTTGGTTCGGCCGCGGCCGAAATCGACGCGGCTGCGGGCGGCGCGATCAAACGATCCATCAAGGCGGCGTCCTTCAAGGGGGCGGCCATGAGCACGATCGACATCCTGGCGCCCGAAGGCGTCGAACTCGACCGCATTGTCGTCGTCGGCATGGGCAAGATGGCCGACATGAAGGAATACGACTGGGTTCGCCTGGGCGGCGTGACCATGGGCCAGTTGGCTGCCGCCAAGGCGACGGCGGCATCGGTTCACCTGGAACGCGCCGACGGCGAGGCCGTGGACGCGGACCAGGCCGCCGACGTCGGCATGGGCATGAAGCTGCGCGCCTACAAGTTCGACAAGTACAAGACCGCCAAGGACAAGGACGACAAGCCCAAGGCCGCGAAGATCGCGATTCACGTGGCCTGCACCGCCGACGCCAAGAAGGCCTGGGCGGAACGCGAGGGCGTGGCCGATGGCGCGATTCTGGCCCGTGACCTGGTCAACGAGCCGGCCAATGTGCTCGGCACCGAGGAATTCGCCCAGGCGGCGCTGGCTCTCGAGAAGGTCGGCGTCAAGGTCGAGATCCTTGAGGAAAAGGACATGGCCAAGCTTGGCATGCGCTCGCTTCTGGCCGTTGGTCAGGGCTCGGTGCGTCCGTCCAAGATGGCGATCATGCGCTGGAACGGCGGCAAGGCGAAGCAGCAGCCCATCGCCTTTGTCGGCAAGGGCGTTGTCTTCGACACCGGCGGCATTTCCATCAAGCCGTCCGCCGGCATGGAAGACATGAAGGGCGACATGGGCGGCGCGGGCGCCGTCACCGGCCTGATGCATGCCCTGGCCGCGCGCAAGGCGAAAGCCAACGTGGTCGGCGTGATCGGTCTTGTGGAAAACATGCCCGACGCCAACGCCACGCGGCCGGGTGACATCGTCACCGCCATGTCGGGCAAGACCATTGAGGTGCTCAACACCGACGCGGAAGGCCGCATGGTGCTGGCGGATGCGCTCTGGTACACTCAGGAGACCTTCAAGCCGGCTTTCATGATCAACCTGGCGACGCTCACCGGCGCGATCATCGTCGCGCTGGGCAGCCAGAACGCGGGCATGTTCTCCAACAACGACGAACTGTCCGATCGGCTGATTTCGGCGGGCCTGGCCACCGGCGAGCCCGTATGGCGCATGCCGCTGTCGCCGGAATACGACAAGCTTATTGAGGCCAAGAACGCCGACATCAAGAACACCGGCGGCCGCATGGCCGGGTCCGTGACGGCGGCTCAGTTCCTGCAGCATTTCGTCAATGACGTGCCGTGGGCGCATCTGGACATCGCCGGCACCGCCATGTCTTCGCCGGAGAACGACATCAACAAGTCGTGGGCCTCAGGCTACGGCGTGCGCCTGCTCGACCGTCTGGTGCGCGACAATTACGAAGCCTGATGCAAAACTGCCCGGCGCGCGCTGCGTGCCGGGCGGCTTGAAGGTCTGAATGAACTGTCAGGATGGTCTCTTCAGCAAAATTGAAGAGTCAGTCTCTGGGAAGGCGCTGCCGGCCGGGATGGCCCGCGCTCAGGCTTCAGCAGGTCTTGTAATCCTGCTGGCAGGCGCTGGCTTCATCGGTCACGACGACGCCGAGGCCGGCCAATGCGCCTGCGATGCCGGTAACCAGAAACACGAAAAGAACGCAACGGGCAATCATGGGGCACTCCTGGAAACACCGTCCTTCGGGTGCGAAGGGCTGGTGCCTGATTCTTGATGCTCGGGCACCGCGTCCGGCGGACAAAGGTGCTCCGAAAACTCTGCGTGAAACCACGGATAGATCGTCCGGGCGAGGCGCGCTGTGACTCCTGTCACCCGGGCGACGATTTGGTGCGGCATGCTGACCGCCGGGCGGTGTCTATGCGGTTAACGGTTCGCAAAAGCAATGGTTCCAATTGTTGCCATTCATGTTTTTCACCTGTTCGCGGCGCGCTGTTGCTCAGAAGCCGCACATCGCATCGCAGCGGCCGCCGGCGGTCTGATCCGAGGCGCAGAATTTGCTCGGTTTTCAACGAGTGGCCCGGTGTCCGTCGGCACCCAGCGGGGCGTGGTGCCGGGGAGGGGGCTGCTCGATCATCCTTGCGAATCAGGTGCATGGGCCCGTTTGCCGCCAAGGGGCTGAGTGCCATGCCATTTCCGCCTCACGCTGGCTGGCCGGCCTGCGATTGGGGCTGGTTGTCGCGCGACGATCAGGCTTGCAGTCTGGAGACCGATGCGGTTGTTTGGACCCGACAATCAACTGACGATCGGATCGCGGCTTGACCGAAGTCCTGTTTTATCATCTGCAGCATCAGCCGCTGGAGAAAGTCCTTCCGGGCTTGCTCGAGAAGTGCCTGGCGCGCGACTGGCGCGTTGTCGTCCAGGGCGGCGACGGCGATGCGTTGAAGGTCCTCGACACCCTGCTGTGGTCGTATCGCGCCGATGCGTTTCTGCCGCACGGGCTTGCCGGTGGCGACGAGGACGCCCGCCAACCGATCCTGCTCAGCGGCACGCCCGACAATCCGAACGCCGCCAACGTGCGGTTCCTGGTGCACCGCGCGGACCCGCCGGATCTGGCCGGATACATCCGGGCCGTATTTCTTTTCGATGGAAATGATCCGGATGCGCTGTCGCAGGCGCGCGGGCAATGGAAGGTTCAGAAGGCGGCCGGCCACGCACTCACCTATTGGCAGCAGGGCGACAGCGGCGGCTGGGTCAAGAAGGCCTGACGGAATTTCCGTCGGACGATGGTTTCACAGGAGGTGATCGTGAGCGACATTCGCGATGAACCGGGATTTATGGACCGGCACTCTCAGGCGCTGCAGCGTCTTGACGATCTCACAGGTGCCAAGGGCGGTGATCATGAGGACCGCCGGTCATGGTTCGAACAGGTTTATGAACTGGCGAATGACGACCCTGCCGCGGTGCCCTGGGCGGATCTGAAACCCAAGGACGTCCTGCTGGCCTGGCTTGCCAGGAACCCCGGCGCGGGCCGCCGGGCGCTCGATGTGGCCTGTGGGCTTGGTGACAACGCCGAGGCCCTGTCGGCCGCCGGCTGGGCGACCTCCGCATTCGACCTCGCCGAGGGCGCCATCCGGTGGGCGCGCCGGCGTTTTCCCGATAGCGCGGTCGACTATCAGGTCGCCGATTTGTTCGACCCGCCGTCCGAATGGATCGGCGCCTTCGATCTGGTGCACGAGTGCTACACCCTGCAGGCCCTGCATGGCGATCTGCGCGAGCGGGGCTTTCCCGCCGTCGCCAATCTGGTTGCCCCCGGCGGTACGCTGCTGGTGATCACGAGGTCCGGCGAGAAGGGTGTCGATTACGACGGTCCGCCATGGCCGCTGACGCCGTCGGAGCTCGATCGCTTTCGTGGTCTCGGCTTCGCCCTGCAAGGGCGTCGCGCCTATGACGTCCACCGGCCGGACGGCCGGGTGATCGCGCACGTGATGGCCGAGTACCGCAAGAAGTGAGGAGCGGTCGCAGAGCAGGCCAAAATCGCTTCAAGTGAAATGAAATGACGTCAAAATTGAATCAAAACACGTTCAAAAACACGAGAAACCGCGTGAACTTTCAGTGAAATTGAATCTCGTTTTGACGATTTTGACGTCAGATTCGTTCAAAATCGCCGCTGCGGCCGGCGCCTTGAGCAAATCTTTTCGCTCCTGAAATGCCTTCCTTCTGCAGAATCGAACG
>JBFHII010000319.1:0-4167 GCA_041596535.1 Breoghania sp.
CGTCGCGGCGTCGCCGTCATGCCTGTCGAAATACAGATCCATGCTTTTGCGGAAGGCGTCGTCACCCAGCCACGTCTTGAGCATGCGCACCAGCTCGGCACCCTTCTCATACACGGTCGCCGTATAGAAGTTGTTGATCTGATGGTAGATTTTCGGGCGCACCGGATGAGCCAGCGGGCCGGCATCCTCGGGGAACTGGTGCGATCTCAGCAGCCGCACATCGGCGATCCGCTTCACCGGGCGCGAGCGCTGGTCGGAGGAAAACTCCTGGTCGCGGAAGACGGTGAGGCCTTCTTTCAGGCAGAGCTGGAACCAGTCGCGGCAGGTGATCCGGTTGCCGGTCCAGTTGTGAAAATACTCGTGCGCGATGATGCCCTCGATGTGGGCGTAGTCCTGATCCGTGGCCGCCTGCGGATTGGCGAGCACGTACTTGTCGTTGAAGACGTTGAGGCCCTTGTTCTCCATCGCCCCCATGTTGAAGTCCGACACCGCGACGATGATGAAGATATCCAGATCGTATTCGCGGCCGAATGCCGTCTCGTCCCAGCGCATCGAGCGCTTCAGCGCGTCCATCGCATAGTCGCAGCGGTCCTCGTTGCCGTGCTCGACGTAGATGCGCAGATCGACCGTGCGGCCGCTCATGGTGGTGAACGTGTCGGACACGCAGGCGAGGTCACCGGCCACCATGGCAAAGAGGTAGGCGGGCTTGGGGAAGGGATCGTGCCAGACGGCGAAATGCCGGTCGGTGCCCTCGATGTCGCCGGAGGACACCGGGTTGCCGTTGGCGAGCAGGACCGGGGCGTCGGATTTGCGCGCCTCGACGCGCGTCGTGTAGACGGCGAGAACGTCGGGACGGTCGTAGAAATAGGTGATGCGGCGGAAGCCTTCCGCCTCGCACTGGGTGCAATAGGTACCGTTGGAGCGGAACAGGCCCATCAGCCTGGTGTTCGCCTCGGGATCGATTTCGGTGACGACCTCCAGAGTGAAGGCGCCGGCGGGCGGTGCGTGGACCACCAGCCTTGCCGGCGTGGCCTCGAAATCACGCTCGGACAGCACCACCCCGTCGAGGGCAAGTCCCGACAATGTGAGTTCATCGCCATCGAGGACCAGCGGCGTCCCCGCGGCGGTGTCCGGGCGCGGCGCAAAGCGGGTGCGGGCAATCACGCGGGTCGCGTTCGGGGCCAGACGGATGTCGAGATCCACCGTCTCGATGGCATAGGCGGTGGGCAGGTAGTTTTCCAGGCGGACGGGTTGGGCCACATCGGTGCGCATGGTCGGCAGTTCCTGTGTTCGGATCGCGCGGCGCACCAGATGCGCACGCGCGGTGTCGGTTTCGGGCTTGATGACGCCGGTTGGTGATTGTGCGGCCCGCAGGCGTCGCCGCATTGATCCGCATCATGGGTGACGATGCACGCTGAAGCTCGGATCCCTGTTTATCGCCGCATGTCCGGCCCGGCAAATCATTCCCGAGGAGCGCTCGAGTCCTCCAAAAGCGTGTGCCCCGGGACAGCTCCGGCCATGCGCAAGCGCTGACCGGCGGGGCGCCGGCCTGCCGGCAAGTTTCAAGGGCGTATTGCGTGGCCTAGCCCGCGAGCCGCGCGAGATTGGCGAGATCGCCGACCATCGAGCTTTCGGGATTGGCGAGGGGGGCGAGCACGGTGAAATGGTTGGCGCCGTCTTCGATGCGCAGCTTGGTGCCGACGCCGCCGCGCCCCCAGATGTCGACGATGACGCGCGATTGGCGCAGGTATTCCGCCGATTCCTCGCCTCCGACGCTGGCGATCAGCTTGGTGCCGTAGGGCGTGCCCATGGCCAGCGGAGACTGGGCGATGGCTTCCTTGAGGTCCATGCGCAAGGCGGCGTTGAGCGAGGTGCTGACCAGCGGCAGCAGGTCGAACAGGCCGGAAATCGCCATGCCGGCGGGGGCCAGCCGCTTGGGCAGGTGCCGCGCGCCCCAGTCGCTGGTCAGCAGCGCCGCCACCAGGTGGCCGCCGGCGGAATGGCCGCAGGCGACGATGGGCTTGCGGTGGTTCTCCCATAGATGCCGGGCGAGGTCGCGGATCTCGGCGACGATGTCGCCGATGCGGACCTGCGGGCACAGGTCATAGGAGGGAATGCAGACGGTGAAGCCTTGGGCGTTCATCCCGCGCGCCATGTGGCTGAAATGCTTGCGGTCGAGCGCCTGCCAGTAGCCGCCATGGATGAACACCACGATGGCGCGGGCATCATCCGCCGGGGTGTCGGGGTGAAACAGGTCGTACTGCAGGCGCGGGGCGAGTCCGTAGGCGCGGTCCAGATCCGCCTTCGCGGTCTCGCGGTAGGCGGCGGCGTCCCGTGCCCAGCCCTCGATGATCGCGGGATGTTCGGGCACGCGGGCGCGATTGTTGTATTCGGCTTCGTAGTCGATCATCGAATGTCCTCGCACGGCGCATCCCGGCACGGGCGACCGGCTGTTTCGCGGCTCATCATGTCCGATTCTGACCGTTCCCGCACAGTCCCGCAATCGCGATGCGGGTCAGAATGGATTTGCCCGCAGCCGCGGCATGGGCTAGCGACAGTGTCCATGAGCACGCCAGAAACCAGTTCCGGCTCCGGGCCCGGCCCCGGACGCCCCCGCAGCATGCGGGACCCGCACCGCAAGATCAGCGACGCGGCGGCGGCGCTGTTTGCGGAGAAGGGATACGAGGGAACCTCGCTGCAGGATGTGGCGAAGGCCGTTGGCGTGACCAAGGCCGGACTCTACCATTATTTCTCCACCAAGCAGGAGTTGTTCGACTCCATCGTCCTCGGTGTGCTGTCCGACATGCTGGCTTCCGCGCAGGCCCGGGTGGCGAGCGCGCAGACCCACGCCGACAGGGTGGCGGCGTTCATGGCGGCGCATGCCGCCTTTTTCGAGGCGAACCGCGATCATTACCGCGCCGCCTTCATCGGCCGCGGCGGCGATCTGTCGGTGTTCACGCCGCAGCAGATGGCGGCGCGGCGCGCCTACACGGATTGTCTCACCGACCTTCTGGAGGAGGGCCGGGTGGCGGGCGCCTTCGTTTTCGACGATGCGGCGATTGTGGCGCGCGGAATTCTCGGCATGATGAACTGGATGACGCGCTGGTATCATCCCGACGGCCGCAAGACCGCGCAGCAGATCGCCGCCGATTACGCCCGGATCGTGCTCAAGGGCATTGCCGCCGAGTGACGCGCATTCCCGTGCCGGTCGCCGCGCGAGATGCGCCGGACGGATTGACAAGTTTCGTTGGTTTAATTATTAACCGGCCAGACGGTAGATAATTATGGAGCCGTGCGGAATGCGCCGCCGAAAGACGGCCGTCTGCGGCAGGGAAGACAGCGGCCACACGGGTGGCTAAGGTCTCGCCCTGCGTACGGATCCAAGCGTGCAATCGGAGACCCCACATGACCGCGTCACCCACAGCCGGCAAATCCTCTCCCTCAGGCGGCGGCACCTTCGCCTGGGACGACCCGTTCCTGCTCAACGACCAGCTCACCGAAGACGAGCGGCTGATCATGGAGACGGCGCGCGCCTACGCTCAGGAGAAGCTGCAGCCGCGGGTGATTGACGCCTATGCCAACGAGACCACGGACCGGGCCATTTTCAACGAGATGGGCGAGCTGGGCCTGCTCGGCCTGACACTGCCGGAAGCCTATGATTGCGCCGACGCCTCCTATGTCGCCTACGGGCTGGTGGCGCGCGAGATCGAGCGGGTGGACTCCGGCTACCGCTCGATGAACTCCGTGCAGTCGTCCCTGGTGATGTACCCGATCTACGCCTACGGCTCCGACGAGCAGCGCAAGAAATATCTGCCCAAGCTGGCCTCGGGCGAATACGTGGGCTGCTTCGGCCTGACCGAGCCCGACGCGGGGTCCGATCCCGGCGGCATGCGCACGCGTGCGGTGAAGAGCGACGGCGGCTACGTGCTCAAGGGCTCAAAAATGTGGATCTCGAATTCGCCGATCGCCGATGTCTTCGTCGTCTGGGCCAAGTCGGAAGCCCATGACAACCAGATCCGCGGCTTCGTGCTGGACAAGGGCATGAAGGGGCTGAGCGCGCCGAAGATCGGCGGCAAGCTTTCCTTGCGCGCCTCGATCACCGGCGAGATCGTCATGGACAATGTGGAAGTCGGCGAGGACGCGCTGCTGCCCAATGTTTCGGGTCTC
>JBFHII010000320.1:0-4162 GCA_041596535.1 Breoghania sp.
AGCGCGCCGATCAGCGCGACCGAGCCCAGCGCCGCGCCGGGATTGGTGATGGTCATGGCGAAGGCCGTGAGCAGGCCCGACAGGCGCCCCGTGCCACCGCTGCCATTGTCGCCCAGATGCGGATGCATGCGCCAGGTCAGCGCCCCGAAGGCCAGCAGCAGCACTCCGCCCACCGCCTGGATCACCAGGTGATGGCCGGAAATGAACTGCGACACCGCCCCCACTCCGAATGCCGCCGCGCCCGCGAACAGCGCATCGGCGATCGCCGCGCCCGCACCGGCAAACAGCCCGCTGAAGAATCCGAACCGCAGCGCGCGCTGGATCGCCATCACGTTGACCGGGCCGACGGGTGCGGAAATGGCGATGCCGATGGCCATGCCCGTCGCGAATAGTGTTGGATCGATCAAGCCGTCAGCCCTTGCGCATGCGGTCGGTTTCCAGGGGTGCCCGTGTTCAGCCATACGCAATGGCCGCGCGCGCGACAACCGCCCGTGGTCAAACTTTATTGCGTGGATTGGGCAAAGAAACCGCACGCCTTCGGAGCCACGGACGGATTATCCTTTCGGCAATGCGCCTGTATGATGCGTCCCGGCGGGCATTCGCCCGAACCACGAAACGGCGCCCGTACCGACACCGGAGGTCCCCATGTCCGACCGCATGCCGAAGACGACCGCCCTGCCGCGGCAAGACGCCATCGCCCGGCCGCGCGCGCAGCTCTATGCTCGCATCCTGGCGGCCATCTTCGCGGTCGCGCTGGCGGCCGGTCTGGCCGGCCCGGCCTCGGCGATCACGGTGAAGACCGAGAGCATCGTCGTCGATCCGCAGCCGTCAAAAGCCATCCCCGGCCTGACGCCGGGCTCCGACCTGGAACCGGACGAGGACGAGACGCCGCCCGAGGCGGCCGATCCGGCGGCCGGGACACCCGATGCGGCGGTCGATCTGCCCGTGGTCACCTATGGCGACATCGATCTGCCGAAACCCGTGCAGCGGATGCGCGCGCAGATGCTCGACGCGGCGGCCAGCGGCGACGTCGAGCGCCTGCGCCCGGTGCTGGAAGCCAACGAGGTGATGCCGACATTGTCGTTCAGCGGCTTCGACGATCCCATCGCGTTTCTCAAGACGTCCTCGGGCGACGGCGAGGGCCGCGAGCTGCTCGCCATTCTCATGGAGGTGCTGGAGTCCGGCTGGGTGCATGTGGACGTCGGCACGCCGCAGGAAATGTACATCTGGCCGTATTTCGCGCGCTATCCGCTCGACAAGCTCGACAGCCGGCAGATGGTCGAGATGTACAGGCTGCTCACCGCCGCGGACTATGATGAAATGAAGCGCTTCGGTGCCTACATCTTCTACCGTGTCGGCATCGGCCCGGACGGAACGCTGCACTATTTCGTCGCGGGCGACTGACACCGGTGATCGGCGGCAAGGCCTTGTGCGGCCGGGCGGAAACCCGCCTTGCTCAAGGCCGCATTCTCGCCTATCCCAAACCCGTACCCAGACGCATCGAGGCGGCACCATCATGGCGGACGGAAAAATCTGCAAACTCGGCGACCGGGGCGTCGTGCGTGTCGGCGGCGGCGATGCGCAAGCGTTCCTGCAGGGGCTCGTGACCTGCGACATCGACACGCTGCGCCCCGGCGCGGCGGCCTACGGCGCACTGCTGACGCCGCAGGGCAGGATCATGTTCGACTTTCTCCTCACCGTGAGCGGCGATGCCGACGGCATATCCTATCTGCTGGATCTCGACGCGGGCTGCGCGGCGGGTGCCGCCAAGCGGCTGTCGATGTACAAGCTGCGCGCCAAGGTGGAGATCGCCGACGCCTCCGACACGTTGTGCGTGATCGCCGCCTGGGGCGATGTTGACGATGCCGGCCTGCCGCCGCAGGCGGTGCGCGATCCGCGCCTCGCGGCTTTAGGTCTGCGCGCCGTCGTGCCGTGCTCCGACGCCGAGGCGCTGATCGAGGCATCGGGGCTGACGGCGTGTGACATGTCCGACTATCACACCCACCGGGTGTCGCTCGGCGTGCCACACGGCGGCATCGATTTCGCATTCGACCAGACCTTCCCGCATGATGCGGACATGGACGGGCTGAACGGCGTCGCCTTCAAGAAGGGCTGCTACGTGGGCCAGGAGGTGGTCTCGCGCGTGCATCATCGCGGAACGGCCCGGCGCAGGATCATCCAGGTTTCCGCCGCAAGCGCCCTGCCCTGCCCGGGCACCGACATCACGGCGGATGGCAAGTCCATCGGCACGCTCGGCTCGACGAATGGCGCGACGGGGCTGGCGCAGGTGCGCATCGACCGCGCGGCGGAGGCCCGCACGGCGGGCGTCCCGATCCTCGCGGATGGCGTCGCGCTGAACCTCGACCTGCCCGCGTGGGCCAATTTCACCTGGCCCGAGATCGCCGGGGACGAAGCCTCGTGATTGCCGTGGTGTTCATGCGGGGCCGGCCCTGATGGCGGCGGATCGCGCCTCGGCGGGCCCGCGCGCCTGGCAGCGGATGCTGTCCGGCCGCCGTCTCGACCTGCTCGACCCCTCGCCGCTCGACGTGGAAATTTCCGACATCGCGCACGGGCTGGCCCGCGTTGCGCGCTGGAACGGCCAAACGCTCGGCGATCACGCGTTTTCCGTCGCCCAGCACTGCATCGTTGTGGAGGAACTGGCGCTGCGGATGGACCCGGGACTGGCGCCGCACTGGCGGCTCGCGGTGCTCCTGCACGACGCCCCCGAATATGTCATCGGCGACATGATCTCGCCGTTCAAGACGGTGCTCGGCGGAGACTACAAGGCGGTGGAGGAACGGCTGCAGCGGGCCATCCATCTGCGGTTCAGCCTGCCGGCCGTGCTGCCGCAGAAGATCAAGAAACTGGCCAAGCGCGCCGATCTGGTCTCGGCCTATTTCGAGGCCATCGAGCTGGCCGGTTTCGACGACAAGGAGGCAGGCCGGTTGTTCGGCCGGCCGCGCGGCTTCGATGCGGACCCGCAGGGCCGACTGCGGCTCGGCCTGGAACCCTGGCCCGTGGCGCTGGCCCAGGCACGGTTCCTCGACCGTTTCAGGGAACTCGATACGATGCTGCAGACACGGTCCGCAAAATGATAGGATCACGGGGTGGCGATTTGGCGCTCCGCCCCTAGATTTATCTGGGCGCCGACCTAACGCCGCACCACAGAACCGCCGCCTGTTTCAGGCGCAACCACCGGATCGCCATGCTTCACGTCTGTTCCCTCTCGCGCCTGCAAGAAACCGTCGACCGCACCGGCGCGCGGCATCTGCTGACGCTGATCAACGCGAACACGCCGGTGGAGCGGCCGCCGCAGATCGCGGAAGAGAACCATCTTTTCCTCGGCTTCAACGACATCGTCACCCCCCTGCCCGGCATGGTGCCGCCGAGCGAGACGCACGTGGAGACGCTGCTGCGGTTCGTGACCGGCTGGGACGCCACCACGCCGCTGGTGGTGCATTGCTTCGCCGGAATCAGCCGCTAGACCGCGGCGGCCTATATCACCGCCTGCGCCCGCAATCCCGACATCGACGAACACACGATTGCCCAGGCACTGCGCGCCGCCTCACCGTCGGCGACGCCCAATGCCCGGCTGGTCGGCTTCGCCGACGATCTGCTCGGCCGGGAAGGCCGCATGGTCAGCGCCATCGACGCCATCGGCCGCGGCGCGGACGCCTTCGAGGGCGAGCCGTTCGAGCTGCGCGTTCGCCCGGCGGCGGAGTGACCGCGGCATGAATGAAGACACGTCGCGGGCGATCGAAATCGGCCTCAACGCCGTCATCGTCTCGGTCGACGGCCCCGCCCCCATGGTGCTGGTGGCCGGCAGCGGCGCACGCGAGGCGCTGCCCTTCGGCCCGTTCGATCCGGTGCGCCACCGCACCTTCGAGATCGGGCTGCGCTCCTGGGTGGAGGCACAGACCGCGCTGAAGATCGGCCACGTGGAGCAGCTGTACACGTTCGGCGACCGGGGACGGCATTCGCAGCCCGACGATTCCCGCGCGCATGTGGTTTCCGTCGGCTATCTGGCGCTGACCCGGCAAAGCCCCGAATCCGAAGAAGCTCTGACCATGGCCAACGCCAACTGGCGGCCCTGGTACGGCTATTTTCCCTGGGAGGACTGGCGCGATGGCCGTCCGGAGATGCTGGACGCGGTGATCCTGCC
>JBFHII010000321.1:0-4156 GCA_041596535.1 Breoghania sp.
GCGCGCGAAAGAAGCATTCGCTCGCGCCATTCACGGCGCCGGGCGGGGGATCGTTCCGGATGGCGCCTCAGGCGCCGATCCAGGCGCGGATGAGAAAGGCGACGGCGGCCAGTGTCAGGACGCTGGCCACCCACAGGCCGGCAAACCAGGCGAGCCGGCGCCCCAGCGGCGGCTTGAAGGGATTGTCGTGCGGCATCAGTGATACCCGCTCCCGGGGGTCACCTTGCCGCGGAACACCCAGTAGGCGTAGGCGGTATAGCCAAGGATCACGGGAATCAGCACCACGGCGCCGGCCAGCAGGAAGCCCTGGCTGATCGGTGGCGCGGCGGCCGCCTCGATGGTGACGGAGCGCGGCACGATGTAGGGATAGAAGCTGATGCCGATGCCCACGTAGGACAGCACGAACAGCCCCATGCTGGCGGCGAAGGGCTGGAAATCGCGCTCCTGCCTGAGGCCGGTGAACAGCAGAAACACGCAGACGGCGACGAGGATCGGCACCGGCGAGGCATAGACGATCTGCGGGAAGGCGAACCAGCGCTGCATGTAGTGGGCATCGAGCACCGGGGTGATCAGGCTCACCGCCCCGATCAGCGCCACGGTGCCGGCGCCGGTCAGCCTGGCGATCCCGTTGGCCTGCTGCTGCAGCGGTCCCGTGGTTTTCAGCACCAGCCATGTCGCGCCCAGCAGCGCGTAGCCGATGACGACGGCCACGCCGGTGAGCAGCGAGAACGGCGTCAGCCAGTCCCACCAGCCGCCCGCATAGGCGCGATCCGCCACCGGAATGCCCTGCACCAGCGCCCCCAGCATGATGCCCTGGCAAAAGGCGGCCACCGTCGAGCCGCCGGCGAAGGCCCAGTCCCACAGGAAACGGCCGCGTTCGGTCTTCCAGCGGAACTCGAAGGCGACGCCGCGAAACACCAGTGCCAGAAGCATGGCGATGATCGGCGCGTAGAGCGCCGACATGATCACCCCGTAGGCCAGCGGGAACACCGCGAACAGCCCGCCGCCGCCCAGCACCAGCCAGGTCTCGTTGCCGTCCCAGATGGGGGCGACGGTGTTCATCGCCGTGTCGCGGTCCGAGCGCGAGCGGATGAACGGAAACAGGATGCCGACGCCCAGATCGAAGCCGTCGAGCATCACGTAGGCAAGCACCGCGAAGGCGATCAGCCCGGCCCAGATCAGCGGCAGATGGTCGGTGACGAGGTCGATCATGACACGGCTCCCTTGCCGGCGTTCGGATGCGCCGCGGTGCGGGCCGTCAGTGCCGGGACCGCGTCGTCGGGATCCTCGGGCGGTGCCTCGGGCGCGCGGTGCATCAGCCTCAGCAGATAGAAGGTGCCGGCGCCGAAGACCGCGAAATAGACCACGACGAAGGCGATCAGCGAGGCGCCGACGGCCTGCGCGTCCACCGGCGACAGCGAATCCTGCGTGCGCAGCAGGCCGTAGACCGTCCACGGCTGGCGCCCCGCCTCGGTGGTGATCCAGCCGGCCAGCACCGCGATGAAGCCCGATGGTCCCATGGCCAGGGCCGCGCGGTGCATCCACGGCGCATCATAGAGCGCATCGCGGTAGCGCAGCCACAGGCTCCACAGGCCCAGCCCCACCATGGCGAAGCCCAGGGCCACCATGATCCGGAAACTCCAGAACACCAGCGGCGCATAGGGGCGGTCCTCCGGCGCCCAGTCCTTCAGCCCCTGCACCTCGCCGTCCCATTCATGGGTCAGGATCAGGCTGCCGAGCTTCGGGATCTCGACGGCGTATTTCGTCTCCTCCGCCTGCATGTCGGGCAGCCCGAAGAGGATCAGCGGCGCGCCCGTGCGGGTCTCGAAATGCCCCTCCATGGCCGCGATCTTGGCCGGCTGGTGTTCCAGGGTGTTCAGCCCGTGAAAATCGCCGGCCACGATCTGGACCGGCGCGACGATCGCCGCCATCCACATGGCCATGGAGAACATCACCCTGGCCGGCTCGTGGTTGCCGGGGATCCTGCGGGTGCGCAGCAGGTGCCAGGCACCGGTCGCGCCGACCACGAAGGCGGTGGTCAGATAGGCGGCCAGAACCATGTGCACGAGCCGGTAGGGGAACGAGGGATTGAAGACCACCGCCCACCAGTCGACCGGCACGAACTGCCCGACATCGTTGATCGCGTGGCCCGCCGGCGTCTGCATCCAGCTGTTGGCCGACAGGATCCAGAAGGCGGAGAGGAAGGTGCCGAAGGCGACCATCACGGTGGCGAAGAAATGCAGCCCCGGCCCGACGCGCTTGAGCCCGAACAGCATGATGCCGAGGAACCCGGCCTCCAGGAAAAACGCCGACAGCACCTCGTAGCCCATCAGCGGGCCCAGCACCGGGCCGGTCTTGTCGGAAAACACGCTCCAGTTGGTGCCGAACTGGTAGCTCATGACGATGCCGGAGACCACGCCCATGCCGAAGGTCACCGCGAAGATCGGCTTCCAGTAGTCGAACAGCGTGCGGTACACCGTCCGTCCCGTCGCCAGCCACAGCGCCTCCAGCACGGCGAGATAGCTCGCCAGCCCGATGGTGAAGGCGGGAAAGATGATGTGGAAGCTGACCGTGAAGGCAAACTGCAAGCGCGCGAGCATGGCTGCGTCGAAATCGAACATGGTGATCCTGCCGCTGGACTGTCCAGGCCCACCCTGCGCATTCGCGCGCCGACTTGCAATGGGCAGGCTGCTGGCACGATGCCGCAGCGACGCGTCGTCGCGGACCCTGGACGGCCACCCCGTGCGACGACGCCATGGGCGCATCTCTGGTGTTTGCCGCCAGGCCATCGGCGGAAGAAACCGTATCGCTTGACAGCGGCGGGGCGCGGACGGATCCTTTTCGCGGACGGTCTTGCACGAATATACATTATTCTATATATTTTGGGGGCTGGAGATGATCCTGGTCCGGTATTTCGGCCACGACGGACGGACCAATCCCGGACTTGGCACGTTCCTCGACGATGTGGCCGATGCGATCGAAGACGCTCTGGTTGCCGGCGATGCCGCCGGCTCCGGCCAGCTCCGGTCGTTGTGGCTCGACCGGTTCGACGCCGATCTGCCGGCACTCGGCGCGGCGCGGCTTGTCGATTTCCTGGAGACCCGTCAGGTGTGGCGCGAGGAGGCGGACTGGATGGTGATCAAGACCGTCGATCAGCCCTGCATCGCCTATACCGCGCAGGTCCTGGGCGAGGCGCCGTCCAACCCGACCGTGGAACTGATCGCGCTTGGCGCCTGCTACCGCTATCCGGCCGGCTCCGATGCGATCTGGTGGCAGAAGGTCATCCGCCCGCGGGTCCGCAATCTGACGCTTTGACCGCCGCGCGGTGAGCGCTTCAGGCCGCCGCGCGCGGTGAGCGCTTCAGGACATGAGGATGCGCCTGGCAAGGCGCCAAACGAGAGCACGAGGATACGATACAGGCATGGCGGAACGCGGGCACATCTCGGATCTTCAGCCGGAGGGCAAGCTGCGCAAACGGCTCCGGCGGGGGGATGCGCGGGCGGAGAACACCGTCACGCTCGCCGACGGCCTGGAGGCGCTCGGCCGCCGCGTCCAAGTCCCCGGCGTCACCGATCTCGACCCGGCGGCGCTGGAGATCGGCCAGATCATCCGCCGGCTGCGCAAGAACCGCGGCCTGACCCAGAGCGCGCTGGCGCAGCGCTGCGGCGTCAACCAGGGCGCGCTCAGCGAGATCGAGCGCGGCCACGGGCGCGACGGGCCGAGCTACCGCATCCTGCGCGACATTGCCCGGGCGCTTTCCGTCAATCTTCCGCTGCTGCTCGACGCGCAGATTTCCGGTGCCATGCCCGGCCGCGTACCGGAGGCGGCGGATGTCGGAGCGGCTTCCAATAGTCTGGTCGATGATGGCGGTGAGAGCGAGGCCGTGGCAATCGACGACGACGGCGTCGCGGTCTGATCCTGGTTGGTTGCGCATGCGAGACGCGTCGCGCTCGCGGATCGTACCCCGCGAAAGCCGGCAAGGGGTCCGGCGAAAGCCGGTAAGGCCGCCGCGCGAAAGCTGGTACGTGGCAAGGGAGAGCCGGGGGGTGGCATGATCGTTCTCACATACGCGGATCTGATCGCCGGCCTGTTCGGCCTGGCCGGTTCCCTCGTGCTCGGCTGGCCGATGATCACCGAGTTGCGCGAGCGGCGCCAC
>JBFHII010000322.1:0-4147 GCA_041596535.1 Breoghania sp.
GCAGCGGGGGCCCGAGCCGAGCAGCCGGATGTCGTTGGCGATCTTGAAGAGCGACGCGGCGACGGTCTTGACCGCCCCGGACATCTCGACGATGGCGTCATGGGCCGCCAGCGCCTCGAACTTGTTCGGCGCGGTGACGAACGGCAGGCCGGTGAGCCGGGCGATCTCGGCTGCGAATTTCTCCGCGAAGTCCGGCGCAGCGTTGAGCCCGGTGCCCACCGCCGTGCCGCCCTGGGCGAGTTCGAACAGCCCCTCGCGCGCGTGACGGATGCGCTTGATGCCGTTCGCCACCTGGGCCGCGTAGCCGGAAAACTCCTGGCCCAGCGTCAGCGGTGTCGCATCCTGGGTGTGGGTGCGGCCGATCTTGATGATGTCGCTGAAGGCTTCCGCCTTGGCCACAAGGGCGTCGTGCAGATGCTCCAGCGCGGGCAGCAGCCGGCGGTCGATCTCCAGCGCGCCGGCGACATACATCGCGGTGGGGAAAGTGTCGTTGGACGACTGACCGCAATTGACGTGATCGTTGGGATGCACCGGGGTCTTGCTTCCCATGGTGCCGCCGAGGATCTCGATGGCGCGATTGGAGATCACCTCGTTGGCATTCATGTTCGACTGGGTGCCGGAGCCCGTCTGCCAGACGACGAGCGGGAAATGATCGTCGAGCTTGCCGGACGCGACTTCCTCGGCCGCCTGGATGATGGCCGCCGCGGTGACGGCCGGCAGCTTGCCGAGATCCGCGTTGACGGTGGCGGCTGCCTGCTTCACGAGGCCGAGCGCATGGACCAGGGCTGCGGGCATGGTTTGCGTGCCGATCGGAAAATTCTCGATCGAGCGCTGGGTCTGTGCGCCCCAATAGCGATCCGCGGGGACCGCGATCTCGCCGAACGTGTCGGATTCCAGGCGTGTCTCTGCCATCGTCGAACTCCCGCTCGCCGGCCGTGGCGAACGGCCAGCCGTCATATGTCGTCAGCTGCGAGAAATTCCAAGGGCGAAGTGTGCCGGCGGGCCGGAAAGGAGCGAACGGGCGTGCCCGCAATCAGCTTTTCTTGCGGAAGGCGTCGAGCGACACCACGTCGGCGCCGTCCTTTGTGCCGCCATTCTTGTCGCCGTCGTCCGTGTCGCCGGATGTCTCGCCGGTCTTCTCGTCCGTCTTGCTGCCGGAGGATTCCGCCTTGGCGCCCTTGGGGGCAGGATCCGACGCAGTCTCGTCCGCAACGGTTTCCTTGGCAAGCGCCAGCGGCGTCACAGTCGTGGCTTCCTCATCGCTGTCCGTCAGTTCGGCGACGCGCTCCAGCGTCTGCGCGGCATCGCCCGCAGCAAGGATTTCCTCGGGAAGCTCCTCGGCCGTCTTGCCCGGCTCGAATTCGAGCGCGAACTGGACGGAAGGGTCGAAGAAGCCCTTGATGGCAGAGAAGGGGATCACCAGCCGTTCGGGTATGCCGTTGAACGACAGGCCGACCTCGAAGGTGTGTTCGCCGACGACCAGATCCCAGAACTGGTGCTGCATCACCACCGTCATTTCCTGCGGATAGCGTTCGCGGATCCGCGGCGAGATGCGCACGCCGGGCGCCGTGGTGTCGAAGGCGATGTAGAAATGATGCTCACCGGGCAGGCCGGTGCGCAGCACTTCTTCCAGAATCTTGCGGACGGCGCCGCGCAGGGCGTCCTGAATGACAATATCGTAACGGATCAGGTC
The DNA here is from genome assembly GCA_041596535.1 of Breoghania sp. Lineage (GTDB taxonomy): Bacteria > Pseudomonadota > Alphaproteobacteria > Rhizobiales > Stappiaceae > Breoghania. Next base: position 1,694 of record JBFHII010000322.1, read on the forward strand.
TTCGGACATGGTCTGACTTTGGCACCGCAGGAATCGTGTGAAGCGTGCGACGAACATGAACCGTCGCGCCGCAAAAGGAAAGTGCGTAGCCCGCCGCATTGTTCCAGCGACGCCGTTTTCCCGCAAGAGATTGTCCGGAATATGGACGCTGCCGACGAACAGGCATCGGCTGGCTGTCCGGCGATCTGGCACGCACTTGGAAAGGAAGCGAAGGCTTCTGTTGCCAGGTGCCTTCAAACCCCGCCTTACGGTGCTAACCGCAAGGGCTTAAGCGGACTACCGGCACTGCATTACGCAGCGACAGCGTTGTCCATAGCATAGTTGTCATTTGCAACTATTGAGACGGCCCGATAACGGCGGAACCATGCCGAGCGAAAGAAAAGTCTTTACACCCTCGTCGATCCTGTTTCGCCCCCGCCGAAACCCATGTCCGTCCGCGCGACGTTGATGGGCTTGGGTGGAGGCGCCGGGTACCGCCCCCGGGTCCGAAAGGCTTATTTCACTCACCGTTTATCGCCATAGCCGAGTTGCCCCGGCAGGCTGAATATAGGGGTGCGGGGGGCTTGTGAAAAGGGGCGGGCTGCGTATTCCTGTGTGAAGCGCGCCTGCGCCGTCAAACATCACTGCGCCGCGCCATGCTTCTCCGCATGCCGGGTTGCCTCTTGCCTTGGGACCGTCGCCGCACGACCCTATGGCTCACCACGAATCGACGACGCCAGCGGAGCACACGCCCTCGATGCGGCAATATCTCGACCTGATGCAGCGCATTCTCGACGAAGGCGTCACCAAGACCGATCGTACCGGAACCGGTACGAGATCCGTCTTCGGCCATCAGATGCGGTTCGACCTGGCGCAGGGCTTTCCGCTGGTGACCACCAAGAAGCTGCATCTGAAATCGATCATTCACGAGCTTCTGTGGTTCCTGAAGGGCGACACCAACATCGCCTATCTCAAGGAAAACGGCGTTTCCATCTGGGATGAATGGGCGGATGAGAACGGCGATCTCGGACCTGTCTATGGCGCCCAGTGGCGCTCCTGGCCGGCGCCGACGCCGGATAATGCCGATGGCACCATTGACCAGATTTCCAACCTGCTCGAGCAGATCCGCAGCAATCCCGACAGCCGCCGGCTGATCGTCTCCGCCTGGAACCCGGCGCTGGTCGACCAGATGGCGTTGCCGCCGTGCCACACGCTGTTCCAGTTCTATGTCGCCGACGGCAAGCTTTCCTGCCAGCTCTACCAGCGCTCGGCGGACGTGTTTCTCGGGGTGCCCTTCAACATCGCGTCCTATGCGCTGCTGACGCTGATGGTCGCCCAGGTGACCGGCTACAAGCCCGGCGATTTCGTCCACACGCTGGGCGACGCGCATCTCTACTCCAACCACTTCGAGCAGGCGCGCCAGCAACTGTCCCGCGAGCTGCGCCCGCTGCCGACCATGCGGCTGAACCCGGAGATCAGCGATCTCTTCGGCTTCACCTTCGAGGATTTCTCGTTGGAGAACTATGATCCTCACCCGCACATCAAGGCGCCGGTGGCGGTATGAGCGAGACGGTTGACACAGTTGTCATCGGCGCAGGCGTCGTCGGGCTGGCGGTGGCGCGCGAACTGGCCATGGCCGGGCACGAGGTCATCGTGCTCGAGCGGCACGGGCTGATCGGATCGGAAGTCTCCTCGCGCAACTCCGAGGTCATCCACGCCGGCATCTATTACGACAGCGCCTGGCTGAAGACGCGACTGGCGGTCGAGGGCAAGGCGCTGCTCTACGACTTCTGCGCCAGCCATGGCGTCGCCCACGACCGCATCGGCAAGCTGATCGTCGCTTGCGACGAGGCGCAGCTGGCGCGGCTCAACGGAATTCTCGAGCAGGGTCACCGCAACGGCGTCACCGACCTGCGGCTGATCGGCCGCGACGAGGCCGGCGAGCTGGAGCCCAATGTCGCCTGCGTCGGCGCGATCCTGTCGCCGTCCTCGGGCATCATCGATGCTCACGGGCTGATGCTGGCGCTGCAGGGCGACGCGGAAAACCATGGCGCCATGGTCGCCTTCAACGCACCGGTTACCGGCGGCCGCGTGGTCGACGGGGGGATCGAGATATCCGTCGGCGGCGCCGAGCCGATGGACCTGTGCGCCCGCCAGATGGTGGTCGCCGCGGCCCTCGGTGCCCAGGACGTCGCGGAGGCCATCGACGGCTATCCGATCGCGAAAATCCCGCCGCTGCACAAGGTCAAGGGCAGTTATTTCAGCATCGCCGGTCGGGCGCCGTTCAACCATCTGATCTATCCCGTGCCGGTGCCCGGCGGGCTCGGCACCCATGCCACGCTGGACCTCGGCGGGCAGGTAAAATTCGGGCCGGATGTGGAGTGGGACGCGGCGCCCGATTTCGCGGTCGACCCGGCGCGCGCGGACGGGTTCTACGCGGCGATCCGCAGCTACTATCCCGATCTGGCGGATGGC
>JBFHII010000323.1:0-4133 GCA_041596535.1 Breoghania sp.
CCCGAGCCGTTCCTGCAGGTGGCGTTCCTGCCGCTGCCGGTCATCCCGCATCTGAAGATCACGGATTTCGGGCTGTTCGACGTGGACCGCTTCGCGCTGATCGGGGACTGAGGGGCTGGCGGGCTAACGGTTGCCCAGCAGCGCCGCGGGTGCGCCGAGCACCATGGCCGGCGTGGTGATCACGATGCCGGCCGTGGCGCCCACGAAACCGCCGAGCGAGGTGCCGAACTGGCCGACCCGGTCGGAGAAACCGGCTTGTGACACCGCGAGACGGTCGCCGGCGGCCAGCCGGTTGCCGATCAGCTGCGCCAGTCCGGGAAGCTCCGCGTATTTGCCGTGGCGCAGACTGTCGGAGGTCTTCACGGCGGTCAGGTCGACCACCGTGACACCGAGCGCGGCGATCTCCTTGTCCTTGATGTAGCTGCCCAGCCGCGGCTTGTTGCCGGCAATCCGGCTCGACAGGTTGAGCGCGCGATCGTCGGCCGAGACCAGCAGCGCGATGTCCGATTTCGCGCCATCCAGCCGCCGCACCTGGGTCTTGAACACGTCGACATCGATATCGGGCGAGGCCAGCACCACCTGGCCGAGCTTGCCGCCGAACGTGCCGCGACCGGCGATCTCCGCCTGGCGCAGGGCCTCCAGCGTGACCCAGTTGCCCATGGAATGGGCGAGAACATGCACCTTGCCCGCGCCGCTGGCGCTGGCGATGCGCAGGGTCCGTTCCAGCGCGTCGCGCGCCGCCGTGGCGCTGTTGTTGTCATAGACATAGTCGAGCAGGTTGCCGCGCGAGGCCCAGGTGAACAGCACCGGCACGCCCTTGAAGCCGGTGTCGTTGACGGTCTGCGCCATGCGATAGACGCCCTCGGCGAACAGCGTGTTGAAGCCGTGCACGAAGACGACGACGTCGCGCGCCTCGCCCGTGCGGCCGGCAAGCGCCTCGGTCAGCGCCGCCTGGAACGCCTCGGCATTGTCGATATAGCCGGCCGAGCGGGTCACGAAATCCTTGGCCGGATCGCCCGGCGCCTTCCGCGGCCATTCGATCTTGCCGGGCTCATGGCCGGGCGGGACCGAGACCGTGGCGCTGGCAAAGTCGATCCCGGCACCGTTCTCGTCCGGCTCGATGCGTTCGCCCGAGAAATAGGTTCCCTTGCTGTCGTCGCGGGCGCGCGTCGTGGCGATGTAGATCGTATGCTCGGCCGCGCCGGGCGCACTGTCCTGGCTGGCGATCAGCGCCCCGCTGATCGGCCGTCCCGACGCGCAGCTCGCGATCACAAGCGTGAGCGTGACGAGCGCCAGCGCGCGACGCCATCCGCCGCGTGACCGGCGGGCGGGAAGGGCCGTGTTGCGAGCTGCGGGAACGGTGTTCATGGTTGCGTTGGACCGACTTGGCCGCCGTGCGAGTGCCCCGACGGGCGACGGCACGGGCGGGCGATTGGGCGCCGTCAGGCATGTTGGCTGACCATCACACCGCCATGATGGCGAAACTGAGGGCAGAGGCGGTAATTGTCTGGCGTCCGGCAGCAATAGGGGCGTCCGGGGGCTATTCGCCGGTGGCGTCCTGCACCATCTGCACAAGCCGGTCGACGTCGCGGATGCGCAGGTTGTGTCCTTCCAGCCGCTCGATGATGCCCATCTTGGCAAGCCGGCTGATCTCGCGCGTCACCGCCTCGCGGTGGGTGCTCACCAGCACCGCGATCTCCGCGTGCTTGGGGCAGGGGCTGATCATCGCCGGGCCGGTGCCCGGTTCGGGATTGCCGGCAAGCCGCAGAAGTTCCGCCTGGATGCGGTTGTTGACCGCCAGCGTGGAGAATTCGAAGACCCGCGCCGTCAGCAGCCGCACCTGGGCCACCAGATGAACCATCATGGCTTCCATCACGCGCGGCTGGGAGCGCATGACGGTCCAGAAGTCGTTGGCCGACAGCCGCGCCACCAGCATGGATTCTCGCGCTTCCACCCGGGCGGAGCGGGGCAGCTTGTCGATGGCGGCATATTCGCCGAAGGGGTGGCCCGGTTCGATGTCGCGGAATCCCACGACCTTGCCCGACACGGAGTAGATCATGACGCGCGCCTTGCCCTTGAGCAGGAAGTAGACGTCGTCGTGATCGTCCAGATAGGGCACGATCTCGTCGCCGGCGTCATAGGTCGACCAGCGGCATCTGCTTTCCAGCATGTCCAGCGCTTCTTCAGGCAGCTCGTAGAAAATACGAATGGCCCGCAGTGTGCCTTTTGCCGGCGGCGTTATGGATTTGGCCACCCTCGCGCTCCCTGGAAGTCGCTTGCGACAATTTCGGATCAGGTCACTAGTTACCGCCGCGTCGCTTTCAGGGCAAGTGTGCGTTCGGCCGATCGATTGCCGCCGGGCGCCCTGATTCAGGCGTCGCGGGTCTGCACGCCGCCGCGATATCGACCCCGCCCCCGAGGGCGTGACCTAGTTCGCGAGGGTCGCCGGTGCGGTCTCGAGCACCTTGTTGAGATCGGGCAGGAACTGCGGTGCCAGCAGGGGACCGCGAACGAGGAACGGGAGTTCCCGTCCCGGCGTGTCGCCGGCCGGCTGACGTCTGGTGACGCCGTTCAGGCTGACGCTGAAGTCTTCGAGCGACGCGCGTCCGCCGGCACGCAACAGCACGGTCGGCCCTGCGGCCGACAGTTCGGTGACCGTCAGCACGCCCTTGTCGATGGTTGCGCTGGCGACGCCCGTTTCGAAGGTCGTGCTGCCCTGGCCCTTCACCGGATCGCCTCCGGAAAATGCCTCGATCAGGTTGGCGAGGTCCATCCCCGTCAGCACCGGGTCCGTGGCCGTGATGCTCAGGTTGCCGGCAAGGGTTGCCAGCAGTCCGGCGAGCGTCGTTCCGGTGCCGCCGGCGTCCAGCGTGATGTCGGCCTTGCCCGCGGTGGGATAGACCGGCCAGTCGGCGAGCGGCAGGGCGCCAAGGTCCAGCCCTTTCGCCCGGGTTTCCAGGCGCAGCGACAGGCCGGAGGCCGCATCCGGCGAGGGGGGCGGCGCCGACCCGGACAGCCGGGCGGTCACAAGGCCGCCGTAGACCATCGCTTCGCCGAGTTCCATTGCCATGTTGCCGTTCTGCACGAGCAGCGACATGGCGGTCGGGCCGATCTGCGTTGCGCCGACATGAATGCGCTGGGCGGAGAGCTGCAGGTCCACGTCCGTTGCGGCCAGGGCGTCCGACGGCAAGGTGATGGCGTCGGGATCACGGTCTCGGCTCGCATGCATCAGTTCGCTGACATAGCCGGTGAGATCGAGATTATCGGAGGCCAGCGTGCCCTTGATGGAGGGAACGGTGCCGTTCCAGGTCAGTGCGATCGCGCCCTCGGCGGCGTTGCCGTCGAGCTCGATGGCCGCCGGCGAAAGCACAAGCCCGCCGTTGCCGACCCGCGCGGTCCCTTCAAGCGAGACGGCCCCCAGCGTCGCGCCGGGCCCCGGATCCTGACCGATCCAGTCCAGCACCCGGCGCAGATTGGGAGCGGTCACGCTCAGCGCACCGTCCGCCAGCATGTTGGAGCCGCCGGAAACCGTGCCGGCGAAGCTCGCCCGGAAGGCGCTGGACGCCAGCGTCGCGCTGAAGTTTCCCGCGGTAGCGCCGAGCAGGCTCGCGGTGTCGGTCACGCTGGCGCGCAGCTCGATTTCCTGCTCGCGCCAGCGCAAGGCGCCGGAAAGCGACGCGGCCCCCTCCGGGCCGGGCCACGACATGGCCGCGTCGACGCCGTCGAAATTCTCGGCCGGTCCCGTCTCCCGCGTCAGCGTGAGCATCCCGTCGTGTATCGTCATCATGCGCGCGGCAGCGGCGGGCGTGCCCGACGTCGCCGCGCCGCCATCGGTCAGCGGCAGGGCGAAGGACTGCCCGAGCTTTTCGGCGGATACCTGCACCACAGGTCGGCGCAACAGGAACCGTGTCGATTCGATTCGGCCCTGAAGCAGGGCGAGGATATCGAGATCCGCCTCGATGCGGTCGATGGTTGCGGTGAGGTCGAGCGCGGGATTCTCCGCATGCACGTCGGGCAACATGACGCGCAGCTTGGGAATCAGCATGAGTTCGGGTTCGCCGCCGACGACGACATTGGCGCCCAGCCATTGCGACAGGACACCGGCGATCCGGTCGCGGGCGATGTCGGTGGAG
>JBFHII010000324.1:0-4127 GCA_041596535.1 Breoghania sp.
GACGTGGTCGCGGCCATGTGCGTCAGAGAGGAAGGCTTCGGTGCGATCCGACACCCACTTCACCGGCCGGCGGGTCCGTTTGGAAGCCCACAGGCAGACCATTTCCTCAGGATAGACATAGATCTTGGCGCCGAAGCCGCCGCCCACGTCGGGAGCGATCACACGCAGCTTGTGTTCGGGTGCGATGTTGTAGAAGGCGGAGAGGATCAGCCGCGCCGTATGCGGATTCTGGGACGTGGTCCAGAGCGTGAAATGCTCCTCGGCGACATCGTAGTCGGCCACGGCCGCGCGCGGCTCCATCGGGTTGGGAACCAGCCGGTTGTTGGTCAGATCCAGCTTGGTGACATGGGCGGCACCCTGGAAGGCCGCATCGGTTGCCGCCTCGTCGCCGATCTCCCAATCGTAGATGAGATTGCCCTCGGCCTCGGGGTGCAGTTGCGGAGCGTCGGGGGCCAGCGCCTCCGCCGTGGTCACCACCGCCGGCAGAACTTCCCAATCAACCACCACGGCCTCGGCCGCGTCGCGGGCCTGAGCCTGGGTATCGGCAATCACCACGGCCACGGACTGGCCGACGAAGCGGACCACATCGGCGGCAAGCGCCGACCAGGCGCCCATCTTCATCGGCGTGCCGTCCTTGGAGTGGATCATCCAGCCGCAGATCAGGTTGCCGATCGAGTCTTGCGCAAGATCCGCGCCCGTCAGAACCGCTTCCACGCCCGGCATGGCGAGCGCCGCCTGGCTGTCGATCGAGCGGACCTTCGCATGCGCGTGCGGGCTGCGGACAAACGCCGCCTGCGCCATGCGCGGCAAGGTCATGTCATCGGTGTATTTGCCGTGCCCGGTGATGAACCGCTTGTCCTCCTTGCGGATGACCCGCGCGCCGATACCATCAGCTCCCATTGTCGTTTCCTCCGACCGTTTCCTCGTCCGTGGCCCTTTGCAGGTCTCTCCGGACACCCTGGTCAATCCAGTTGAATCGTGAACCTCAGTCTATTCGGCAGCCTCCGAAAGCCCGCCCGCCATCTCGTCGGCGGCGGCTTTGATCGCCTTGACGATGTTGTGATAGCCCGTGCAACGGCAGATGTTGCCCTCAAGCTCATGACGGATGGTCGCTTCGTCGAGCTTGCCGCCATGGCGGTTGATCATGTCCACGGCGGCCATGATCATGCCCGGCGTGCAGAATCCGCACTGCAGGCCATGATGCTCGCGGAATGCTGCCTGCACCGGATGCAGCTCGTCGCCGGAGGCCAGACCTTCAATGGTCACGACCTCACCGCCGTCCGCCTGAGCGGCCAGCATGGTGCATGACTTCACGGCCTTGCCGTCCACATGGACAACACATGCGCCGCACTGCGAGGTGTCACAGCCGACGTGCGTGCCCGTCAGACCTTGCGATTCACGCAGGAAATTCACCAACAGAGTGCGATCTTCAACATCCGCCGAGACGGGCTTGCCGTTCACGGTCATTGATACAGTCGCCATCAGTTACCTCCCAACTTCTTCGAGACCGGTGCTCAACAGGACACCAGCATATGTCTACATGTTTGCAATGAGTATCACGGCGATCAGTGCCGCGAGAGCGAAGAAGCCCCACATCATCGGGCCACCCAGAGTGCCCTTGCCGGCCTCCACCTCGAGTTTCTCCTCCACATCGCGGATCGCGTCTTCGGCGGCATGGGTCGCGTCGGACAGGGCGTCCATTGCCGTCTCGCCCTCAGCATCCGTGGCGTCGACCTCGGCTGCCGCTTCGGCGTCACCGACGACTTCGGAAAACTTGCCGAAGAATTCCTCGGCCATCTTGCGGGCCGTGGAATCGATCAGCCGCGAGCCAAGCTGCGCCAGCTTGCCGCCGACCTGCGCCTTGGCTTCATAGGTGAGGAGCGTTCCGGCACCGTCTTCGGCAAGATGCACGTCGGCGCCGCCCTTCGCGAAACCGGCGACACCGCCCTTGCCTTCGCCAACGATGGAATAGCCTTCCGGCGGATTGAGGTTCTCCAGCGTCACCTCACCCTTGAACTTCGCCTTGACCGGGCCGACCTTGGCGGTCACCGTCGCACTCATATGGGTGTCGGACGTCTTTTCCAGAGATTCACAGCCGGGAATGCAGGCCTTGAGAATTTCAGGATCGTTCAGGGCTTCCCAAACCTTCTGGCGCGGCGCGGGAATGCGATACTCGCCCTTCATGTCCATGTGAGACGGTCTCCTCGTGGATTCGTTTTTTTCGTGTGCCGCACATTAGCGGCGGCGCTCGCCGGCGAAAAGGCAAAAGTGCCAATGGCCCATGCGCAAAAATTCCGCAAACCAGCTTCGCGCGCACGCACGACAATAGCAACTGTACCAACCGGCTAGGGGATTAAATCACGCATGGGAGTGGTCCGGCCAGACGGCAACACGCGCGGCCGCGCGCCACCGCACTTCGACGCCCTTCACACACGCAACTGCCGCGGAATCATTGACCGGACGAGCCGCACGGCCTAATCCACCGAGAGACATTTCCTGAGAGAGCACCCGTGGCCAAGAAGCCGTCGCGCAAGAACACCAGCACCCGCCAGCCGAAGGAACGCGGCGCAAAGGCCCGTCCGCCGAAAGCCGCAAACGCCGAAGGCCGGCCGCGGACACGCGACGAGGCGCCCCGTGCCAAGGCGGCCCCGCGCAAGGCAGCGCCCGCCGCACGCCAGGAGTGGCCCGCGCCACGGGAACAGGCGGAGGCGGTCCGTACCGCGCGACCACGCCCGCAAGGCCCCCGCCTTTTGCAGGAACGTTGGCCGGTGATGCTGGAGACCTCCGGTTGGGAAGATTATGCGCTGCTCGACATGGGCGACGGCGAGAAGCTGGAACGCTACGGCCCCTACACGATCCGCCGGCCCGAGCCGCAGGCCATGGGCGCCAGGCGCCTGCCGGAAAGCCGCTGGGACACCGCCGACGCGGCGTTCACCGGCGATGTCGAGGAGGAAGGCCCCGGCCGCTGGCGGTTTCATCGCGAGCTGCCGGAAACCTGGCCGATGCGCTATGGCGCCGCCACCTTCAACGGCCGCTTCATGTCGTTTCGCCACGTCGGCGTGTTCCCCGAACAGGCCAGCCATTGGGACTGGGTTGGGGAGAAGATCGCCGCCGCCCATGCGGCACGGCACCGCCCGCCGGTGAAGGTGCTCAACCTGTTCGGCTACACGGGCCTCGCCTCGTTGCTGCCCGCCGCGCTCGGCGCGGAAGTCACCCATGTGGACGCGTCGCGGAAGGCCATCGGCTGGGCGCGCGAGAACCAGGCGCTGTCCGGGCTCGAGGACAAGCCGGTCCGCTGGATCTGCGAGGACGCGATGAAATTCATCGCCCGCGAGGTGCGGCGCGGAAATTTCTACGATGGCGTGATCCTCGATCCGCCGAAATTCGGCCGCGGACCGAACGGCGAGGTCTGGAACCTGTTTGACGATCTGCCCGAAATGCTGGATCTGGCGCGCGCCGTGCTGTCGGACACACCTGTCTTCGCGCTGATGTCGATCTACGCCATCCGCGCCTCGTTCCTGTCGGGGCACGAACTGATGGCGGATATCTTCCACGACCTGCCCGGCACGCTTGAATCCGGCGAACTGGTGATCCGCGAACGCCCCGACGACCCGGCGATCCGCGACCAGTGGCCCGCGCGCGCCCTTTCCACATCCCTGTTCAGCCGCTGGAGCGCTGCATGAGCCCGCGTCCGCCCCATTCCGATGCCGCACCGCTGTCCGGCCCCGCAAAGCCAGGGCAGGTCAAGAGCATCACCAGCGTCTCCAATCCGATGATCAAGGAGATCCGGGCGCTCGCCAGCCAGCGCAAACGGCGCAAGGAGGCCGGCCTGTTCGTGGCGGAAGGGCTCAAGCTGATCACCGACGCGATGCAGGCCGACTGGCCGATCCGCACCCTGGTGTTCGGCGCCGAGGTTCGCGACCAGCCGATGGTCGCCCAGGCCGCAGCGAAAGCGCGCGCTCGCGGCGCCACCGTGCTCGACGTGAACCGCGCCGTGCTCACAGCCATCACCCGGCGCGACAATCCGCAGATGGTGGTCGGCGTCTTCGAACAGCAGTGGTGTGACAGCGACCGCATCGATCCCGCACGCGGCCCCTTGTGGATCGGGCTGGACACCATCCGCGATC
>JBFHII010000325.1:0-4124 GCA_041596535.1 Breoghania sp.
GCCCCAGCCCTTGATCTTGACCCACTTGCCGTCTTCGAGATCCTTGTAGCGCTCGAAGAAATGCTCGATCTGCTTGAGCGTGATCTCCGGCAGGTCCTCGTAGCTGTTCACCCGGTCGTAGCGCTGGGTCAGCTTGCTGGACGGCACCGCGATGATCTTCTCGTCGCCGCCGGATTCGTCCTCCATGTACAGCACGCCGATCGGGCGGCAGTTCATGATGGCGCCAGGCACCACGGGGCGCTGATTGGCGACGATCACGTCGATCGGGTCGCCATCGTCGGACAGCGTGTGCGGCACGAAGCCGTAATTGCCCGGATAGCGCATCGGCGTGTAGAGGAAGCGGTCCACGAACATGGCGCCCGCGGCCTTGTCCATCTCGTACTTGATCGGTTCGCCGCCAACCGGCACCTCGATGATCACATTGATGTCCTCGGGCGGGGTCTTTCCGATCGGCACGGCATCGATACGCATGGCGCAGAAGCTCCTAAAAGAATGGACCCGGCCTCCATGGGTCCGGGCAGGCAGGCCCCGCACGGCAGATCACGGATTGGGGGAGGACCGCGATCGCACCCGCGAGGGAACGTTGGCCGCTTTTTGCCGGGGTGCGAGCAAAAACTCAAGCCGCAATTGTGCAACGCAACCCAATTCCCGGCCAAAATCGTCTATCGTGCCGCCCGACAGGCCATGGAAACGGGGATGAGCATGACCGGAAATTTGCAGACGCATTGCGCCAAACTGCTGGCGGTTCTTGTTTTCGTGACCATGCCAACCCTGTCGTATTCCGCCAGCATCGACAGCGCCTATACGTCGCTTGTGCTGGAAGACTGCACGCCGCAACCGGCACCGGAGGCTTCGGGCGACGGCGAAGGCACGGACGGCGGGCGCTGGATCTGCGACGGCTACGCCGGCATTCCCGTCCATGTGGCGGAAGGCGATCTGCGCATGTTCGTCTCCTTTGGTGCCAATGCCGCCAATGAGCCCGCCGCAAGCCAGACCCTGCCGGCCTTCAACACCGTCAACGAGACCCTGGAATGGCGACTTGCCGACCGCGGTGGCTGGCGGCCCTACGCGACGATCCTGCGGTGGTTCCCTCAGACCTTCGACGAGGCGACCGGCCAGCAGGTGACGGGCCAGATGCTGGTGGTCACACGCCTCGGATTCGAACTCGGGGGCGGCACCTGCCAGATCGCGATCATCGACGCCAAGGCGGTGCCGGACGCCAACATCCGCGCCCGGGAGATCGCCGACACCATGGCTGGAGACTTCGACTGCGATCGCGACGAGATCATCCGCATGCCGCGCTGACAGCGGCCGGCCTCACGGGCGTCACGGCATTCAGAGAAATGGTACGGGTTCAGCGGAAGGCGTCGGCGTCGGCCCAGCCGAAAACCTGGATGGCGATATCGGAGCGGCCGACCCGCTCCAGCCCGGCGGACACGGGATCCCCGCCCATCGCCTCGTAGAACCGCCGCGCCGGCTCGTTTTCCACCAGCACCCGCACCGCAAGGCCCGACAGCCCCTTGGCGCGCAGATCGGAGCGCGCCGCGGCAAACAGCCGGCGCCCGAAGCCCAGGCCCTGGTATTCGGGCAGCAGGTAGAGCTCGAAAATCTCGCCCGCGTAGGGCAGCGTCTTCATGCGGCTGCGGCCGCAGGTGACATAGCCCGCCACCACGCCGGCAACCTCCAGCACCGTGATCCGGGTGCGATAGCGAATCGCCGCTTCCCACCAGGCAACCCCGCGCCGGGCGATCAGTCGTTCCAGATCGACGCCGCCGAGAATGCCGAGATAGGCGCCGCGCCACGCGGCATCATGGATGCCGGCCAACAGGGCTGCATCGTCTGGTCGCGCTCGGCGTAAGGAGATGGCGTCGACGGTCATAATCCCCACTATACCGTGTCTTCACTTAAATCCGAATGAATCCTGCAGCCGCGCGCCCTGCACCCTGGAAAGTGCCCGGACGCGAGGCTCCGATTGGCTGGATTGTGGCGATTGCCACAGAACCGGCGGCGGCCAATGCGCTAATATTCTCTCAAATGAGACTTCGCTTTTGAAATCAAATTTCAAGCTCACGGCGCGGTCCGTGATGTCCATCGCCATGCCGCGCCCGAGTTTCATTGGGGAGCAGAACAATGGCCAACATAGACATCGATCAGCCAACGCACGCCAGCGACGCGGAACTGACGACCCTGCATGTCATGATCCTGAGCGGCATCGGCGGCGCGGCAATTTCACTGGGATCTTTCCCGGACCTTCTGAAGGGCAACGTGGAGTTCTTCGCGACGGCCGGCTCCGTGGAACTGTTCGGTTTCGCCATTCGGATCATCGGTGGCACCTTCCTCGGCGCCTTCTGGGGGTATCTGCATTGCCCGGAATCCAAGCCGATCAAGGCGTTCCAGCTCGGCCTGATCGCGCCGGCTGCGATCGCCAGCCTCGTCTTCACGAACATGGACGCCGCGGCCGATCGCGCCGGGCGGACGCAGACATCGGCCATCGAGCAAAGCATCGTGCTTGGCGCCCATCAGGTTGACGCGCAACCCGGCCTTTTCTCGCTGGTCGGCTCGGCCCGGGCAGGCGTCCTCGCGGACACGATCGTCACGCAGCCACGGTCGCCGAGCGAGGGTTTTCTGGACCGGCTGATCAAGGGGATCACCGGAAAATAGGCGCCCGCGCGGTGCGGATCAGAGCGCCGCGCTGAACGTGTCGCACGCCGCGGGCTTGCCGCTTTCCAGTCCGCGGCGGAACCAGGCTGCGCGCTGTTTCGAGGTACCGTGATTGAAGCTTTCGGGCTCCACGTACCCCTGGCTGCGGCGCTGCAGAGCGTCGTCGCCGATCTGGCGGGCCGCGTTCAGCGCCTCCTCGATATCGCCTTCCTCCAGCAGTCCCTTCTTGTCGGTGTGCCCCGCCCAGATGCCGGCGAAACAATCCGCCTGCAGCTCCACCCGCACGGACATGCGGTTGGCCTCGACCGCGCTCATGCTCCGGCGCGCCTCGTTGAAGCGCGGCAGTACGCCGATCAGGTTCTGCACATGGTGGCCGACCTCATGCGCCAGCACATAGGCCTGGGCGAAATCGCCCCCGGCGTTCAACCCGCGCTCAAGCTGATCGTAGAACGTCAGATCGATATAGACCTTGCTGTCGGCCGGACAATAAAACGGCCCCGTCGCGGAAGACGCCAGACCGCAGCCGGAACGCACCTGGCCGGAAAACAACACCAGAACGGGCTCGGCATAGCGCGCGCCATCGGCCTGGAACAGGGCGTGCCAGACATCCTCGGTCTCGGCCAGCACCGTCGAGACGAAGCGCTTGGCCTCATCGTTGCGCGCGGGCGCCTGGGAGCTCGAAGAACCCGTCTGCGTGCCGCCACCCAGCAGAACGGCCGGATCGATGCCCAGCGCCGTCATGCCCGCATAGAGCGCCACAAGCACGAGAATGCCGCCCAGGCCAAGCCCGCGTCCACCGCGGCGACCCCGCCCGATCGGCAGCCGGAAGCCCGCGCGACGGCCCGTGGACCCGCTCCGGCCGCGCATGTCCTGCACGTTGCCGCTTTGCCGCCTGCCCTTCCAGCGCATGTTCCGTCTCCCAGAAAACCGTCCTGCGGCGCGCGCGCAGGCGCCCTGCCACAGCCTAGAATGGATTCACCGCGGCCGGATACCGGATTCGCGGGCCGCTGCACACGATGACAACCGCCCACCGGCCCGACGGTTCCCCGACCCCATCCTCGGCCAAAGCGCCGCGACACCTTGCGCCTTTGGCGAAACGACCCGGGGTGCTATCGAAATTCAGCAGATCGACCGGAAGGACCCCCATGACCGACGCAGCACCGTCTCCCGACATGACATCTCGCGGCTCGACGCTCGCCGCCATATGCGCGGGGCTAGCCGGAGCGGCGGGCGTGGCGCTCTCCGCCGCCGCCGCCCATGTGGAGGCCTCGGATTTTGTCCGCGCTGCGGCCAGCATGTGCCTGGCACATGCGCCGCTGCTGCTCGTGCTGGCGCTGCCCGGCGCCCGGGCACGGCTGCGCTGGCCGGTGCTTCCCGCGGCCATGGCCGTATTGGGCCTCGTGCTGTTCGCCGGGGACATGGTGCGCCGCGCCTTCTTTGACGCGCCCCTGTTCGCCAAGGCC